>JAUIKB010000072.1 GCA_030430975.1 Polyangia bacterium | reverse complement strand
GATGTGCCGGTTGCCCTCTTCATCCTGGGCGACAGCGCCACGACACGCGCGGAACACCGACTTAGCGCCTATCGACTTGGCGTATCTCGGCCCGGGTGTCGAGTCGTCCTCGCGATAACAGGTCGTCCCGCCCATTCGCTTGCCCCACCAGTGCGACTTTGGACCGTGGTCGTCGTAGCCCGTGTGGTGCCGATGGATCCCCGTCCCCGAGCTGTACGAGTCGCCGACCGTCACGACATGCGTGAACCTCTTCGCTCCGCCACCGCCGGGTGCGCCCCCGCCGCCGCTGGGCCCCGAAGGGCGGATCGGCCGTTTCGCCGTGGCAGATACCGCGACCAACGTGAGAGCGGCAACGGCCGCAATCGCCATCGGAGAACGGACTGAGAGTCGACGATGAAAACGATGCATGGGAGACCTCCTGAGTGACTGCGTGGCCGTAGTGGCGCGCTCGGTCTTGCAGGGTTCTACGTGTAACTCTAGCGGACCTTCTCGTACGCTGTGCGAGCGCCGTCGTACGTTGTACGAGGACGCGAGTTCGGTGCGAAATGTACGCGACCCGCCAGAGCGAAGTTAGATGACGCGCCAGCGCCTGACGAGGCTGGTCAACCTCGCCGCTAGGATCGAGACGCCGGCTGCACGCTAGCTCCGGGGCACTGCGATCAACGTGAAGTCTCGGATCCCGACGCTCTGGCCGTTGATGAGGAGTTCCACGGCGTGGGTTCCCGGGTAGTAGACGCGGGTCGTGATCGCTCGAATGGCGTGTTTCTTTTCGATGTCGAAGACTTCACCCGGACCAAGTTCAAGCGCCTTGAGCTTGAAGACTTTGGGGGTGCGTTCGCCATTTTTTTTCACGTGGTGAATTGCGTAGTCGACGACGAGCTTTTGTCGCTTCTTCGAAGTGGAGCTGATCTCGGCCGAGATTGTCAGGCTGTTGCCGAATTTTAGCCGCTTCGGTCGGAGTTCGAACCGTGTGAGCTTCAGGTCGGCGCCGGACTTATAGCCGAGCACTGCGAGCGCACCGGGATCGCCCAGTTTGACCAGGTTGCGCAGCGCGCGCTTGATGATGGCTGTTCGCGCCGGCGTCGCGCCGCGTTTCCAGCGTTTGCACGTTTTCACGACGAACTTCGGGTGGTGCTTTGCGTGGTCGTTGAGATGATTGCCGACCGACTTCTGAACGTAGTCTTCCGGATCGTCTTTGAGCGCCTCCAGTATCGGCAGCGTCAGCCTTGGATCGGATTCGAGCGTCTTAAGTGCCATGCCCCAAGGCAGCCGTGGCCGCGTTCCTTCGGACGCCAGGCGACGTACTTGGACGTCCGGATCGGTCATCCACGTCTCGATGATCGCGAGGGCGCGTTCCGGATCGGCCGCGATAAACGGCCGGATCGCGAACTCAGCCGTGAACAATCCCGTTAGCTGTTTCAGTGCATCGAGCGACTCATCGAAGTAATCGAGCCCGTA
Source organism: Polyangia bacterium (assembly GCA_030430975.1). Taxonomy (GTDB): domain Bacteria; phylum Myxococcota_A; class Polyangia; order Polyangiales; family Polyangiaceae; genus JAUIKB01. The sequence goes on along the minus strand of JAUIKB010000072.1, from coordinate 9,801 downwards.
CTCGCCGATGTAGTCGATCACCGGCCAGGCCGCGAAACCGCTGACGTTGGAAGGGGGCCCCTTGTCCCAATGTGGTTTCGCGGCGCATAGCACCCGCACGGCGTCCGGAAAATCATCGGGGAGCGCCCAGTGCAGCGCGGCGATGACGTGCTTCACCCGCGCTTTGAGCTCGAGATTGGCGATGCCCTTGGTCGCGCGGCGCGCGAACGCTGCCGCCGGGAACGTCGGATCGGCGCGCTGTAGGTTCGCCGCGATGCGACGGATGGCTGCGCCGTTCAGCCCTTCCTTCATCGGCTCCATCTGCGTCAGTACTTCGCAACCACGAGCGACACGAGCGCCTTGCCGCTCGCACCCTTTTGGTCAGCGATGTAGGTCACGCCGACGCTGCGTTTGTCCTTCCTGAACGTCCGCGTCTGCATGCCGTTGATGTTCGTCTCGGTCACCTGTTCGAAGCCGGGCAGCTTGCTCTTGTAGTGACTGAAAACGTCAGACGCGCTCGCGGCGGTCTGCATCTTGATGCTGCCGCTGATGGTCCCGCCGGCTTTTGACATGAAGCTGGCGTGGAGCGTCGAGCCTGGATAGTTGGCGAGCTCAGCGGGCCAGCCTTCGGGTAGTTTGGTGTTGTTACCGAACGTCGAGACGTTGCCCTTCTTGTCTTTGATCGTGACCTTGCCGGACTTGCTGTCGATGTCGACGTCCTCAGCACCGGCGTTTTCCACGGCCTTCTCGACCACCTTCTCCGTGAGCTTGCGGCGCGCGGTTTGGCAAGCGAGCAGGGGCACCAGCAGGGCGAGCAGGAGCGCCGACGCGGTGCGTGAAGTCGCCGGAGGAGGAGGACGGACGGCGTTTGAGATCATGCGGGGCGGGTATCATGGGGTCCGGCTGGGCGCAGCTTGAAGCTCGTGAAACGGTGAGAGTTGGCGTGGCCCACGCCTTGGGGCAGCTTTTTGACGCCAAACCAACCATTTGAGACGACGCGCAAAAAGAGGCGAGTCTCGATTCGGCTGCTATCCTCCCGGGCATGCGCCTGAATGCCTGGCTCGCCCCTATCGCAACCGCATGCGCCCTCGCAGCAACGGCCACGCCCGTTGCTGCACAATACGGCCAGCCGCCTCCTCCTGGGTACGGACAACCGCCACCGCGCCAGGGCCCGCCTGGCCAGCAGGGCTACGGGCAACCCCCGCCCGGCCAGCAACCGCCGCCCGGCCAACAAGGCTACGGTCAAAACGGCTACGGCAACAACGGCTACCAGCAGCCGCCGCCTCCACCGCCGCCCAAGAAATCGAGCGGTCCGAGTTTCCCGACGCTGTCGTTTCGGGTCGATCCGCTCAACGCGTTGATCGCCGGACGATTGGGTATCGAGGCCGAGATGAGCTTCGACTTCCTGGACGTGGACTGGCTCAGCGTTGAGCTCGTTCCGATATTTGTCATACAGAAACAACCGCCTGCGCTCGGTCTCGACCGGTTGAGTGACGAGGGCCTTGAACAGGCTTCGGCGGGCATCGGACCGATGTCGGGCGCATCGGTGTCGGCGGCGTTCTGGCTTCAAGGTAAGCCTATGAAGGGCTACGCGCTGCGCGTCGGGCTCACGAACTACGGATACGAATACACGACCACCAACAGCGCCGGGACGGTCGATCAGGCGACGCTGGCCGAGCGCCAGTTCTTCGTGATGCTGGCGTCGCTCAGCGAGCTCGGCCCGATCACGTTGGGCGGCGGCATCGGGCTCGGCGTCGAGCTCAACCGACCGACGCGCTGCATCGAAGCGACGCCGGGACAGACGCAAGCCAACGGCCAGGAGTTTAACGTCATCGAAGGGCCGTCGGGGAACTGCGACGACGGCGAGTTCTTCATGTCGCTCGATCGCGACGCGACCAAGGTATTCTCGCCGCAGGGCGGGCTGCATCCGATCTATTTGATCGGGCGGTTTTCGATCGGCGCGACGTTCTAGCTATTCCTCGGGCTGCTTCGCAGCGTTCCGCGATACGCGTCCGAATACGGACTCTCCGTCCAGGGCGCGCGCAAACCACGCGCACGGAGTTGCTTTGCGGTCGTCGGACAAGGCGGCGACGGCGCTCACGGGAGTTGCTGTGAGGTCGTCCGACAAGGCGGCAGCGGCGCGCACGGGAGTTGCTGTGAGGTCGTCCGACAAGGCGGCGACGTCGCGCACGGGAATTGCTTTGCGGTCGTCGGACCAGGCGGCGGCGGCGCGCACGAGAGTTGCTGTGAGGTCGCCCGACAAGGCGGCGACGTCGCGCACGAGAATTACTGCGAGTTTTTCCAGCGGTGACGGGCCGCCGACGTCCCGTGAACTGGTTTACGCGTCCCCGCAGTTCACGCAGCTCCCGTGTTGAGGCTTCGCGGGCGTTACCGTGAGGTTTGCGACAGCGAACGGCCCGGGCGTTACCGTGACGTCATGGCGCGACGGGCGTTACCCTGAGGTTTGCGACAGCGAACGGCCCGGGCGTTACCGTGACGTAATGGCGCGACGGGCATTACCCTGAGGTTTGCGACAGCGTTCGCGCAACGTCCCGTGAACTGGTTTACGCGTCCCCGCAGTTCACGCAGGTCCCGTGAACTGGTTTACGCGTCCCCGCAGTTCACTGGTTAGAAACGCGCGGTGAGTTGAAGCTCAAGGTAGTGGGCGAGGCGATCGTCCGGGAGCGCTTCGCCGGGCACGAAGACGCCGTAGAGCGCGTGGGCAACGAGGCGCTTTGACCAGGTGTAGGCGAACTTCGTGTCGACCTCGCCGCCGGCGAAGCCTTGGGCCGCGTCGATGCCCTCGGGTCGCCAGAATAGGTGCCCGGTGCTTTGCACGCTGAGTTTGCCGGCGATCGGTAGCTTTACCCCGAGGCGCCCTTGCCCGATGTTCGAGCGGTCGCCGATCACGTCCATCAAGCCGATGTGACGATGGGCTCGAGGAAACAGCTGGTTCCAGCTTTCGTCCGTGGCGGTCGTCGGATCGTCGCCCGTCGCGTAGGCGCCGCCAACGAAGACGCGAGAGGACGCGTTCGGCGCGAGGCCGATCTCCGCGTCGACTTGCCCGGCGAACGTGTCGACCGAGGCCTCGACATCGGAACGCTGGCCGATTTGCAGACCGGCCTCGACGCCGTAGTCCCATTTGCCGGCGCGGTGTTTCAGCCGCGTACCGAGAGTTGCTTCGGCGGCGCCATCCGTCCGCACGGTTTCACCGTTGGCGCCGCGTGCCGCCTCATCCGGTCCTGACGACAACCCCAGCGTGTACAGATCGAAATCGAGCCGCTTGGAGATCGCCGGGCCGAGCTGGGCATAGAGACCGTAGAAGTACTGATCGCCACCGCCGAAGTGTTCGGCGCTCGAGCGCCCGCGCCCCTCTGCCTGTTGGGTGATGAAGCCGTCGATGAATACGCCTGCTCCGGGACGAAACCGCACGCGAGCGCCGTCGAACGCACGGCCGTTCTCGTTGAAGTCGGCGAAACCGATGAGCCGGGCTTCGCCGTACTCCATCGCGAACCGCCCCACATCGAGCGTAGCGCTCTCGCCGTCGAGGCGCATATAGCCTCGTACAATCCGACCGGATGATCATCCAGCGTGTTCGCAGTCGTGCCGAGAAAGCCAACCGCTTGCGGCGTGAACTGCAGCACGAGGTCCGGCCCGTCCCCCGTCGAGATCGGCGCAGTCCTGAAACCGAGCCGCGCCCGAAACGCCGTCCCGTCGCCTTCTAAGAAACGGCCGCGTGACACGCCGAGTTCATCGTAACCATCACGTAATTCGTAGCGCGTGAAGAACACACCGCTGATCGTCAGCGGCAGCGGGCCGTCCGTCGTCGCTGGCGGCGGCTCGGGTGCGGACGGTCGGACCTGCGCTGACGCGTTCAGGGATATCGCGAACGCGCCCAACGCCGCTAGTCCACTCAGCCCGTGGCGCGCGCGAGCAAGTGATGTCGACCGTAGCGGCATCAGATCTTAGTGATGTGGCCCCAGGCGCTGTCGTTCTCGTCCAGGTTCACTTTAACGCGCTGGAGGTGAACGATGACGCGAGTCACCGCCGACGTGAGCGACAATCGGATTCGCCGCATGTCGTTGGACTTCTGGAATACGGCCTCAGATCCCGGCGACGGGAGCGGAAACGACAGCTCGTTGCTGCCCTCGCGACGGAGCTGCCCGCCGACGAGCTTAGCTCCGAGGAACGGGTGCTTGGCGTTCTCGCGACCACTCGCCAGATCGATCACGCCAACGCACTTCATTTCCGCATCGAGATAGTAAACGCGGTTACGAGTCCACAACTCGTACACCTTGCGCGGGCCGCTGAGCGCCGCGGCCCCAGTGATGTAACGAACCTCTACCTCTACGGCGGGTCGCTTCGGCTCTTCGCTCGGCGGCGCGGCCGCCGGCGTCGGCGGGGGCGGGTCATCGGCCGCGTCCCAGTCGTCGGGCGGCGACCAGATGACGGTCGCTTCCTCTTCCCACGGGCTTGCCGCAGAGGGCGCGCCGGGCATGGCGGGAGGACGTTTGCTTCGGCGGCGCTCGCTCATACTGTCATCAGGTTGTACCGTTTCCGGGTTAGAGCGCGAAGCCATAGTTTCGGCGCAGGCAGCCGCTGGCGTCGTGGCGTCCGTCAGCGTAGGATCGTAAGACCTATGAACAAGATCTTACGACTAGCATCAACTCTTGGAATCTCCTTGGCATTAGGCGCAGTTGGCTGCACCAGCGGTACCAACAGCGGCGGCAGCGGCGGTGCTGGCGGAACCGGCGGCAGCGGCGGCAGTGGCGGCAGCGGCGGCAGCGGCGCAGCTACAGGGGGCGGCGGAACTGGCGGCGGGACCGGTGGCGGCGGGACGATCTCGGGACTGCCGGCGGGCAAGAAGCTCGGGGATGTGACCGATGCGGAGGCCAAGGCGGCGTGCGAGAAATCGAACGCCTACTTCAACCAGCAGGTTTCACCCGACAAGGCGGCTGAGGTGAACTGCATCATCACGTTCGCTTTCACCGGCACCTCCACCAAAGCCGACTGCGAGTCGCAGCTCGCTGGCTGCGTCGCAGAGGCCAAAGCCGAGCCTCCGGAGGACAACTGCAAGGATGCGGTAAACGATGCCACAGACTGTCAGCTCACCATCGGTGAGATCGAAGCCTGTTCGATCAAGCTCATCGAGGCTGTTAAGACAGCTTACGACCAGATCGACTGCAGCGCGGTTGAGGACCCCATGTCGCTACAGAGCCTCGGACCCGACACGTCGATGATTCCCGAGTGCCAGAAGGTTGAAATGGCATGTCCCAACGCTCTGGGCGGGACGGAAGAGTAACGACCTACTTAGGCACGTCACAGGCGCCGGATTCGCCCGCGCTGGTGTTGTTGTCGTCACGACATTCGACCCACGCGTGCGGCGGACCGCCGTCGTCCACCTTGGCGTAGGCTTGTGTGGCTCCACTTGTTAGCGCGGCCGAGGGCATCGGGATGGCAAAGGCAACGTCGGTCGACTCCGCCGGGCCGAGCGCCTGGGTCGTAACTCCTTCGCCGAGTCGCGTACCGCCCGCCGCGGGGTCACCTTCGTAGAATCCGACCACGACACCAGCCGGAACCTTGGCCAGCCCGATGTTCCGCACGCGGGCGATCAGGCCGTAGTCGTTAGTACACCGGGGTCGCACCTGCACCACCAAGTCGGGCGCGTTGAATTCTCCGGAGGGCTGGATGTTCTGACGGAAGTTGTTCAAGCGGGGATGAGTCCAGTTCTTCTCCTCGACCTGCGGGATCGAGCCGTCTTCGTTCACGTTGGTCACGTGATACGTGTGCTGGTTCCAGATGCTGCGCGTGCGCACCCATTTGCCGGTGGTGTCGCCATAGATACGCACACCACGAACTTTCGTCGGGGGGTCGGTCGCCGGCAGACACGTCAGTCCTGAATAGTCGTTGGCGATCACGATCAAGTCAGCGTGGCCGTCGTTGTCGACGTCGGCCACCAGGGGGTACTCGGTGAGTGTGCCGCTGGTGTTGCAGGTGCTCCACAGCTCGTCGCCGTTCGTACCGTCATAGATCCGCAGCGTGTGTTCGTCCGCGTAGACGACCTCGGGTTTGCCGTCGCCGTCGAAGTCGAAGACGGAACTCCCGGTCGCGGCTGATGAGCAGTCCTTCGTCTCCTTAAGCCAGAGGTTCGTCTGGTTGTTCGGCACCGTCGAATCGAGCAGCTTGGTGCCGTCGAGCACGGTGTAACCGATGCCCGTGGCGACCGCGACGTCTGGAGTCCCGTCACCGTTGAAGTCGCCGATCGTCGGCGGCCCGCCGCCACGCGTTTCGCCAGCCGACCCGACCGCGCAGTTGTTGGTAAACGTGCCGTTCATGTCGATGTCACGGCGGATGACCTTGATGCTGTTGGGTTCGTTCGGGTCGTACTGCCAAATGTGCACGGAGTGGGATGCGTAATCGACGAGCACGATCTCGGGCTTAGTGTCCTTGTCGAAGTCGCCGATCGCCGTGTAGGAACCGACCAGTGGGGCCGGCGTGGCCGGCGTCGTCGATGTGTCCATGACGTTCGCGACGTCCGCGAGGAGCGCGCCGGTGCGGTCGTACACCCGGCGTCCCGTTACCACGTCCAGGTAGCCGTCGCCGGTGACGTCAGCGAACGTACCGAACGCACCGCCAGCCACTGGGAACTTCGTCGCGCCGGTCGCGCCATCCAGAACGCCGGCGCCCGACAAGACTTCCGGTGTGCCGTCTTGATCGAGGTCGGCGATGCTGGGCATGAAGCACCCGGCAATGGTCGACAGCCAAAGCTCCGTGCCGTCCGCGTTCAAAGCGCGGGTTCGACCGTTCTGTGTGCAGACGATCACCTCGTTGCCGGGCTGGCCATCGATGTTTCCGCCGGCCAGATGGGTGCCCGGATGAACGCGGTTGTCGAACGGCGTGTCTGGCGAGTAGCTCCATTTGTCGACCAGCTGGCCGCCGACGACGCTGATCGCGTGGAGCGTCCCGTTCTGGCTGTAGATGGCGCCGCCGTTATCGCCGGTCGCCGGTTTCGTGTACTCGAACGTGGAGAAGAGAATCTCGGGAATGTCTTTATCGTCGACCTTGCCGTCGCAGTTGTCGTCGTCGAGCTGAACCACGATCGGGGACATCATGATCTGGCCCTTGTCCCAGTGGTGCTTGAGCTGCGGCGCGAACGTGCCTGGCGGTGGCTTGTATTCGCACTCCTGAATACAATCGAGCGGGTCGCCGGGTTCTTGCCCCGGCGCGCACTGCGGCGGTTTGGGCAAACACCGGCCCGTCGGCAGCGTCACACCTCCCTGACAGGTACCGCCGTCGCCGGCGTCTCCGCCGTCCACACCACCATCGCTGCCGGAATCGCCCAGTGAGAATTCGCAGTACTGATCCGCGCCGCACTCATCGGAGTCCACACACTCCATGCCCGGAGTGGCGCACATCTGGAACGAGCACACGTCACCGGCGGCGCAGCACGTCATGCCGCACGCCAGGTCTTCCGGACAGCAAACGTTGTTGATGCATACGCCGGAATCGCATTCGCAATCCCCACCATCAAGACTTAGAGTGCCTCCGACGCCTGCCGTACCGCCGCCCCCATCGCCGGAGCCGCCGCCTTGGCCGTCGGTCGACGCGTCGTTGCCAGCGTCGGGTTTCGGTCCGCCGCCCGCCGCCGATGTTCCGGACGAGTCGCTTCCGCAACCGGTGGGCAGCCAAATCGCCCCGGCGAGCAGGGCGGTGATCGAGACGGTCGTCAGCGGGCGTCGAAAGCTAGACATCGCTCATAGCGTACCCAGCTTTCGGTTGTCGCACCACGCGGCCACGACGGGTGGCCGCCATTCAGGTTCTCACCAGTACTTTTCGGTCGAAATGTGCCCGGGCTTGCGCACCCTGTGGCGTCGCATGTCGCGCTCGGCGAGTATAGCCGACGTGTCGGCGATCATCTGAGGGTTGCCGCAGAGCATCACGTGACTGTGTTGGTCGGTGAGCTTCAGTTCTGCGCAGCGCTCGAGCTCACCGTTTTTGATCAAAGCCGGAATCCGGCCGCGAAGGACGCCGTCTTCGCGGGTCGCTGTCGGCACGTACCGCACCCCCGCCATGCCCTCGAGCTCGTCACGATACGCCAAGTGCTCCACGCGTCGAACGCCGTGGACGACTACGATTTGATCGAACCGTTCCCGGGCGACACTCGCGCGCAGCATGGATATGAACGGTCCCAACCCAGTCCCGGTAGCGATCATCCACAGGTCACGGGCCGTCGGAACGTACTCCATCGTGAAGAAGCCCTGTGGCTGGTCCTCGACGAACAGTCGGTCGCTCGGGGCGAGCGCCGCCAGGGTCGGCGTCAGCTCGCCCTCAGGCACCTCGGTCAGAAACACCTCAAGAGGAGCATCCGGAGCGGATGACAACGAGTACGAGCGGCGGACGCGCGCGCCATCGATGTCTAGACCTAGGTTGACGAACTGACCGGGTTTGAACGGTCGAATGCTGGCCTCGAACGTCAACGTAACGAGACCGGGCGCCCACACCCGGCGCTGCACAACAGTCGCCTCAACCCACGCCACGAGCGGGACGTAGCGCCCATGGGGCTGCACCGCAATGCCCTGACGCTAGGCTTAGCGCTTGGACTCGCGCGTGACGGTCAGCAGCTGTCCGTCGGGGGTGAATTCGTCGACATTGGGAGCTTTGGCGCGGGCCACGCCGTCCACGACGATCAGGTACTCACCGGCCTTGAGGTCTCGCTTGATGACTCGCTGGTGGGTGGCGATGCACGCATTCGGGTCCGCTGAACCGAGCAGGAACAGGTCGTACTCGAACGGTCCGCGGTCGAGCTGCATGATTCGATACCGGCCGGGCTTCGTGACTTTGAGCCGGTAGACCGTTTCGGGTCCCTTCGCCTCACGCGCCTTCGGGCATGCATAGGTTTCCCACTTGGATTCGCCCGCAGCATACCGTTCAAAGTGGGTAAACGGCAGTTTCGTCACGCGCAGCGGCGACTCGACGGTGCCCTCACCTCGCCACGCAACGCCCGGTTCGACAGGCCCATCCGTCAATACCGCGCGCACGCGGTGAAGCGCCTTGAGGGTCAGCAGGTTCTTGACGTTGTACCCGAACTGCAGCGCTGGTTCGCTGAAGTCGCAAGCGTCGCGGCCCATCTTGCCGCTATACGTCGCCGGGTGAATGCCGTCCTTGGCCAGACCGTCGCGGGGCAATGGCTGAAGCTCGCGGTGGTAATCGATGAGCGGAACCTGGCGAGCCTCCGCGATGCCGCGGATGAACACGTTGTAGATCGGCACAGCGCGCGCCGCCTTGGTGCTGTCGCGCCGCGGCATCACCGTCGAAACGATCGGGATCGCGCCGGTACGCAGAACCGTATCGAGCACTTCGAAGAACTTAAACGCGAAGTGGTGGGGCGCGCCGATCTGAATATCGTTGGTACCGAACTGAACCAGCGCCAACGCCGGGCGCGCGAACTCCAGTTCCTTCGACAGCGGCGACGGGTCGCCGTGGATCACATTCCACGCACTCCAACCGATCACCGCGGCCACGCTGTCGCGTCCGAACGACGATCGCCCCTCAAGCGTCTTGGCGCGGAAGTGCTGCAGCGTCGGCAGCAGGTGCGGGTGCTGCTCGAGTTGGGTCCGCTGCTTGTCGAAGCAGTACAGATAGTCTCCGCTCACCGTCACCGAGTCGCCGACCTTGGCGAACACGTTGTCGCGCAGTTGCGATGCACGCGCCGCGCGCAGACGCCGCCAGCGCTCGACCACGCTCCTGGTGATGGGCGACAAGGTGCGTGACGCCGGATATCGCGTGGGCGTCGAGGGCGCTGATGCCGCAGGCGCGCTGCCC
>JAUIKB010001132.1 GCA_030430975.1 Polyangia bacterium | reverse complement strand
CAGACGCTGGCCGTACTCCAACCAGCGTAGCTCCTCGCGCAGGTCGACCGAGATGTGGCTGTCGGAGCCGACGCCGAGCCGCGTCCCGGCCGTCAGCAGCTCTGCGGCGGGCAGCACGCCGTCGCCCAGGTTGGCCTCGGTGGTCGGGCAGACTCCGATGACCGCGTCGGCCTGCGCGATCTGTGCGATCTCTGCATCATCGATGTGCGTCGCGTGTACCAGGCAGTGGTAGGGCGTCAGCCCCACTGTGTCGCTAAGAAACGCGACCGGTCGGCGCCCGTGGTGCTCGACGCAGGCATCGACCTCGGCGGGTTGCTCTGCGATGTGGATGTGAACCGGTCGCGACGGCGTCGCCGGTAGCGCGTTGTGGATGGCACGGATCGAGTCCGGCCGAACCGCCCGAAGACTGTGCAGGGCGACTCCGAGCCGTGCGTGCTGGCGAGCCGCGACGGATGTCAGATCATCGAGCAGCCGTAGATAGCTATCGGGCGTGTGGATGAAACGTCGCTGCGAGTCGGACGCCTCGTTCTGTCCGAATCCGCTGACCTCGTACAGCACGGGCAGCAGCATCAGGTCGATGCCGGCGCGCGCGGCGGCTCGGAGGATCCTCTCGCTGAGTTCGGTCGCCGCCTCGTACGGCTCGCCCGTCATCTGATGGTGGAGGTAGTGAAACTCAGCGACCGACGTGAAGCCGCACCGCAGCATCTCCACATACAGCTGTGTTGCGACCGCTTCGAGCTGGTCGCCGTCGATGCTATGGGCGACCCGATACATCGCACTTCGCCAAGTCCAGAAACTGTCGTTGCCGCCCGAAGTGCGCTCGGTGAGTCCGGCCATCGCGCGCTGAAATGCGTGCGAGTGTAGGTTGGCCACGCCGGGCAGGGCGACGCCCGCGATCCGCTCGGCGTGTTCAGTGTCGACCGTCAGCGACTTGACCAGCCCCGCGTCGACGGTGACGTAGCCGGGCGTGTGCCAGGCCTCGCCGTCCCAGAGCGCGTCGAACTCGTAGCTCGTCGGTGCCATCTACGAACTCGGTGTCCAGTCGACGAGCGCCGACAGGATGCGGCGCAGGAGCTGCTGCAACGCTTCGGCGCGTTCCGGCACGAAGGCGAAGGTCTGCTCGTCCATGTAGGTGCGCTGAGCGATTTCTAGCTGAAGCGCATGCACGCTGCGGGCGGGGTCGCCGTAGTGGCGTGTGATGTAGCCGCCTTTGAAGCGACCGTTTACGACCGATGTGTAAGGCGACCGTTCGAGCATGTCGGCCACCGTCGTTTCGAGCCGCCGCGCGCAGCTTTGTCCGTCGTTGGTACCGAGGTTCAGATCGGGCAGCTGTCCGGCGAAGAACCGCGGCACTTCACCGCGGATCGAGTGGGCGTCGAATAGAACGGCGAAACCGTGTCGCCGTCGAACCGTCGACAGGTGTTCGGCTAAGGCTGCGTGGTACGGTGCGTGGTAGTCGGCGATGCGCTGCGCGATCTCCTCGGGTGTCGGTCGAGCGGCCGCGTACAGCGGTTGCTGATCGAACGAGCTGATCGGCACGACGGTCGTGTTATCCGCCCCCTGATAAAGTGCGGTGTTGTCGGGGGGGCGATTGAGGTCAACGACGTACCGACTCATCCGCGCGCCGAAAACGCTGGCTCCGAGATCTCGCGCGAAACCGTAGAGGCGCAGCGTGTGCCAGTCGGTATCCGCCAGACGTCGACCTGCGTCGGTGAGCCTGCCAGCAATCTCGTCGGGGAGGTACTCGCCGCCGTGAGGTATCGAGACCACGAGCGGACTGTTTCCGCTATGGAATTCGAACGTAGGCGGTCCGTCGGTCACTCACGAAGTATCGCGCGTGCCGCACTCGCTTGGGGAGACTTTGGCCATTTTTGTACCAGTCGCCGCGCGGCCGCCTTGGCTTGCGCGGTTCGGCCAGCCTTCTTGTGAGCGCGTACCTCGATCCATAGCGATTCGGGGCCGAGCGTGCCCCGAGCGAAGCGCTTGGAGTGAGACTTGGTGGCGTCGGTGGCGGCTTTGGTGTTGCCTCGCTGCAGCTCCATCCGTGCGAGCGCGAGCCACGCAGCCTCCGCGGTGGGGCCCTTGCCGGCGCCGATCGCCCG
>JAUIKB010001131.1 GCA_030430975.1 Polyangia bacterium | reverse complement strand
TGGTGAACTGGGGGGACGCGTAAACCAGTTCAGCGGACGTTGAATTCGCCAACTGTGCGAAATCACGGCTTCATGCCAGCGAAATGCGCTGAACGTCCCCCAGAACGTGAACTGTGCACACGGGCTTGACGCGCATTCCCGGGCCTGAATCCGTCACGTTGCGTGAACTGGTTTACGCGTCCCGGCAGTTCACGTCCTAAAACCTCGCTTCGAGCCCGATGCTCGGAATCGTCACGGGTCCGATCGTGTCCGTTACGCACCCGTATGCGTAGCAACTGACTTCGAGCGTCTCCATATTGAGCGTCGTGTTCAGCACCTCGAACACCAGCGCCCAGAAGCCGTCCTTGCCGAGACGCCAGCGTTTTTCCAGGCGCCAATCGAGTCGGTAGAACGGCGTGCCGCGCGGCGGTCGCACTGCGGCCTGGGGGTACGCCACCTCACCGGGGATTCCGCTGTACACGACCGCCCGTCCTCCGACGCGCCACGCTTTACCGAGGTCGTAGGCGAGCGCTAGGTTGAACACGTGGGTGCGGTCGAACGCCGACGGACCCTTGATGCGGCCCGTGGCGCGGGTGCTGCGCGATAACGTGTACGACATGAAGCCGCCGAGCTTCTTCGTCAGCGATCGGCGTAGCACCAACTCCAGCCCATACGTGTGGGACGTCGCACGGTCCTCGTTGTCTACGGAACGATCGGCGCGCTGGAGCTGGAACAGGCCGAGCGGGTCGGTTACCCCGAACAGCGTGTTTTGAAACAGCGTCACGCTGCCGGTCACCTCGTCGCCCAGATCGACCTCGGCGCCGGCGCTGCTTTGGACGCCGCGCTGGAGTCCCTGCTTGGACGTACCCTGCAGGCCCGGGACGGGAATCGAGAAGCTGGGCGGCTGGTGCGCGATGCCGAGGTCGTGGAGCAGCGCGACGCGATCGCTGACCTGGAAGCGCGCCATGATGCGCGGCTCCGGCGCCAGGCGAATCGTCTGGTCCGCAGCGTAGGCGTCGAAGCGAAACCCTGGCGTCACGGTGACGCCGCGTGACGGTTTGAGCACCCAGTCGACCCAAGCGCCGGTGACGACTTCGTTGCGCGGCGCGAACAGCGCGCGCTCGTTGTCGAAGTTCTGTGGGATGATACCGATGCGTGGCGGCAGCGCCGGCAGTGGATTGGGATTGAGCTCTGCGGGCGGGCCGTCGTCGTCGTCGTTGTTGATCTGCGTGAACGTGATGTCGTAGCGCGAGCTGCCGATATCGGCGCCGGCGCGAAACGTCGCTCGCTTGCTCCAGCGGTCGATGTATCGGGCGCGGGTGCGGACGCTCTGGCCGTCGAGTGCGAGCCGTCCGTCGCCCGCGGTCGTCCGGTCGAATCCAAGGGTGGTCGCTAGACGCAGGGCGCTACTGTTGCTCAGCACGCGGTCGTAGCGCAGGTCGTAGCGATGAAACGTGACGTCGTAGATCTGCCGAAAGTTGCCGTTGTTGTCCTCGGCGGCGAGGAAGTCGAACGCGCCGAAGCCGAACACGCTGACGGTGTCGCGGTCCGACAGCTGGTAGGTGATCTTGCCCTGATAGTCCCAGTAGCCGACTTCCACGTTCTGGGCGAGCAGCGACACGAGCAGGCCGGTGTACGAGTAGCGGCCGGCCAGCATGATGCTGCCGCGCCCGTCGTCGAACGGCGCCTCGACGAACGCGCCGCTGTCGATGAGCCGCAGGTTGGCTTCTCCGCGAAAGCGGTACTCCGGTTGCGAGCCGCTGCCGGTGACGATGCCGCCGGAAAACCGCCCATAGCGCGCCGGGTAAGCGCCCGAGAACAATTGGACTTCGTCGATGAACGCGGGATGGATGACGGCCGGACCTGCGGCGACGTGATACAGGCCGGGAACCGGAATTCCGTCGAAGAAATATCCAACGTTGCCGGGCGGCGCGCCGCGCACGAAGAAATAGGGTAGCCCGGAGGCGATCGGTGTCACCCCGGGGAGGATCTCGACAGCTCGAAACGGGTCGCCGAACGCACCGGGCAGCTGCCGTACTTCTGCGCGGGACATCTTGCGCGGCGGCGGGACCTTGACGCGTTCGCCGCGGACGACCACTTCGTTCTTGGCCGGGGGAGGGGAGTTG
>JAUIKB010001130.1 GCA_030430975.1 Polyangia bacterium | reverse complement strand
GTCCTCCATCTGGGTGAAGGGATGCCAGATATAGCGGTGGTCCCAGTCGATCAGCTGTTTGGTCGTCGCTGCCATGTCGGCTGAGCTTATGTGAGCTTAAATGCAGGGGCTAGGGGTTAGGATCTAGCCCGGACTATTCATGAATCTGCCGGGTATCGGCAAACAGCAGGCGCCAGCCCGGGGTTTCGGCTCACGTGACGGCGAGCAGTCGGCCGGGGTGCGGTAATCGCCCTCGACCGAGCGGGGCGGAGGCGCCGGTCCGTTCGAAATGTTGGCCGTTTTTGGTGTCCAGGGCGCACGACGGCACGGGGCGGCCGAATTGTTTCACGAGTTGTATGGGGCGACGTGCCGTCGGCGCGCCGGCGTCGGTCAGCGAGGCGGCCCTATGTCGCCGATGCGCGCAAGCGCCTGTTCGAAAACGGGTCGCCCAGGCCACCCGGTAGCGATGTGAAACCAGAGTCGCCGAGCGGTGCGCTTCACGCGTGCGCCGACCTTGAGGAGTCTTAGTCGAATCGTGGCGACGGTAGCACGGGCCAGCTCGGTGCCAGCGAGGACGTGGCGGCGGAAGAGCACCAGCAGGTTGTACGCAGTCGCGTAGAGCTGCAGCCGGAATGCGTTGGCTTTGTACCTGGAGCACGACAGTCGGTCGGCCGCCAGATCGTTCTTCAGCTCCTTGATGAAGTTCTCGGCCTGGCCGCGCTGCTCGTACCAGTCGAAGATCTCCTTGGCACGGCCCTTTCGGTTCGTCACCAGAAACCGAAGATTCATTCCCTCGGGGGTACGCTCGATCTTCGCTACGACGCGGCGCGAACGAGACCACCGCTTGGCCTGATATGGGAAGCTGGTGTAGTGGCGAAGCGTCTTGCCAGGATTGCACTCCCACTGCATCTCCAGCTTCTCACACAGGGGCATCACGATTTCGTGCAGCTTCTTATTGCGGCCAAAGCCGACCGCGTACCCGAGCCCGGCATACTCCGCATAGTCCATGATTTCCGGTGTCCCGAAGGCGCCGTCGGCCCGTAGCCCTATCTCTCGACCGGGAAACCGGTTCTGCAGTCGCCGCGTCAGTGGCCGCAGCATCGACACCGCCTGCCGGAACGCGGCGGCGTTCCCGGGCCGTAGCCGCGAGCTGAGCAGCACGCCGCTGTTCCCTTCGAAGATCAACAGCGGGTGGTACATGTA
The DNA here is from genome assembly GCA_030430975.1 of Polyangia bacterium. GTDB lineage: Bacteria > Myxococcota_A > Polyangia > Polyangiales > Polyangiaceae > JAUIKB01. The sequence continues at coordinate 929 of JAUIKB010001130.1, read as the reverse complement.
CGAGTCGTAGTGGGCGTTGAAGAACGACAGCTGCTGCTGGCCGTGCGTGCGATCCTCGGTGGAGTCCATGTCGAGGATGATCTCACCCTCAGTCGATCCGTGACGACAGAACCACTCCGTCCCTTCGCTCTCCAGTAGCCGGATCGAGTCCCAGTCCGCAGAGTTCTCCAACCGCGACAGCGTTGGCTGCGAGGCCAGTGCGTCGCCCGCGGTGCCAGCCACCGACTGCATGGTCGGTTCCGAGCGCAGGTACTTCGCGTCCTCGCAGTCCTCGTACCCGGCTACGATCTGGTAGATCCGTTGCCGCAGAAGCGATCGCATCGGGTGATCGATGTAGCGGCGATCGCGCGCGTCGTTCACCAGCTTCGCCGCGCTCGATGTGAGCCCCAGACGCTCGTCGAACTCGCGGACCAACGTCAGACCCGCCTCGCTCGTGATCGAACCGCCGTCGAAATCGACCGTCAGTTTTCGTTGGAAACTGAACCCCGTTCCGCTACGACACTCTGTAGCCACCGCCGCACCTCCCCGCTTGCTCTTACAAGGTCTTGGATACCCTTGTTTCTAGCAGGTTTCGGGACGCGTCGGTGGCTTCCTTCTTCAAACTTCACGAATAATCCGGGTTAGCAGCCCGCTGAAAAACAGTACACGCGCTGCAAATGGTCTTTCGGCGTCATGGCTGCGTTGCGAAATCCTCAACAAAAGTCACGACTTTGCCTCCGGTTTCGCGCCTTGCCCTGACGCCGAAATCCTCATTTTCGTCTGCGCGCCTGTTTTTCAACGGACTGCTAGATCTGGATGGCGCTGCCGTCGATTAGGGGGACGGTCATCGTGAAGTTCTCGCCGTAGCAGAGGCGCTGTTCCTCGAGCAGGCCGAGGGCGATCTGCTCCCCGATGCGGAACGACTCGATGTAGTCGGTGAAGTAGTGCAC
>JAUIKB010001129.1 GCA_030430975.1 Polyangia bacterium | reverse complement strand
TGCACCTTGGTAAACACGACGCGCTGGATCATCGCTTCGAACTGACTGCGTTCGGGTGGGTCGATGGTCCGCGAGGCCGCTTCGATGGAGTCGACCAGCATCAGGATGGCGGTCTCTTTGGTCTGCGGCTTCATACCCGGGTAGCGAAAGGCTGACTCGTCCAGACCCTTCGGGTTTCCGCTCGCGACACACTTATTCCAAAAGTATTCGACAAGCTGGGTGCCGTGGTGTGTGTACGCGAACTCAACGATCGGCTCGGGCACGCGTCCATCCCGTAGCATCTTGGTGCCCGCTACTACGTGCGACATGATGGCGTCCGCACTGACGTCGGGTTCGAGTTCATCATGAGGGGACACCTCGTCTTGACCGAGGTTCTCGACGAAATACTTCGCCTGAATCGACTTGCCGACGTCGTGATAGTACGCACCGACGCGCGTCAGAAGCGCGTCCGCGCCGATGGCGCTGGCGGCTTGCTCGGCGAGATTCGCCATTGCACGCGAGTGTTCCCAGGTGCCGGGTGCATCGCGCGCCAACTGGTGCAGCAACGGTTGCTCCAGATCGGTCAGATCAAGCAAACGATCGCGCGGCACGTTGCCCAGCACGCGCTGGGCCGGCGAACGCAGCAGCGCTCCGACACCGCCCGCGACTAACCCGCCCATCACGCAGCCAACCAGCTGCGAGCTCAGCGGAGCCGTCAGATCGGCAACGAAATCGAACTGGCCTTCGACCGTCACCATGATCGCGATGAACAGCGCCGCCGCCGCCAGCCCGCCGAGAGCGCCCGCCATCACGACGTTGCGGCTTCGGCGCCGGTCCCGAAACAGTAAGGTGGCGGCCGCCCCACGCACCAGCAGTACGCTGAGCAACAACAGGTCGAACTTCAGCAGCGAGGCGACGACGAACGCTAGGATTACCGTCACGAGGAAAGCCGTGCGCCTGTCGAAGCTGGTCGCCACCCAAAGCGGAACCGTAGCGATCGGAATCCAGTACTCGGGGAGCGCCGTGAACAGCAACAGCGCCTTGCCTACGAGCATCAACAGCGCGATCTCGGCAACGACTCCGGACTGGACCCTGAGTAGCTTCAAGCGATTCTGCCCGAACTTCCTCAGGTAGCTCGTCAAAGCCATCAGCAGCGTGAAGAAGATCACCAGTGCGCTAGCAAAGTGCGTCCATTTCGGCGGCCGGTTGACCGACTCGTAAGCGCTGGCCGTCACGTGCCGGGGGTTCGTCGCCGAGAGCTTGGTCCCCCGAGGGATCACGATACGGGTGCGCTGAAAGTGAATTCCCGCGCGCCCGGTGGCCGCATCGCGCACGAGTCGGGGTCCAGACGGCACGCGCAACGTGACCGAGGTCGACTTACCGACGCTGGGCGCGACGCTCGGCACCAGCTTGTCGCTGAACTGGATCAGCGTCAGCACCAGCGCCCCTAAGATGCTGAGGATCAGTCCCGCAAGCGGGCCGGCTCTTACACGCGTCCGCAACATGGACGCTAGGACCGTATCTCGGCACTCCCTCCCCCGCAATGAAGTCGACAGTTTCTCCGGCGATAACCAAGCCTTGCGGACGGGCCTGCGGCTTGCTACCCGTGACAGGTGGCGCGACTGTCGGCAGCACTGAAGCAGCTGAACGACACAAAGCAGTGCCTGTTGATGGGCATTGTCAACGTCACGCCGGATTCCTTCTCAGACGGCGGCGAGTTCTTTCATCCGGAGGACGCGGTGGCTCAGGTCGACCGACTGATCGCGGACGGAGCCGACATCGTTGATATCGGCGGCGAATCGACTCGCCCTGGGTCAGCAGAAGTCCCCGCCGCGGAGCAGATCGCTCGCATCGCCCCAGTGCTCGCACACGCGGTGGACACCGACGTCATCGTTTCCGTAGACACGACGGATCCAGCCGTCGCGCGGCACGCCTTGGACCTGGGCGTGCACATCGTTAACGACGTATCAAACCTCGCCCGACCGGCGCTTGCCGACGCGGTCGCCCACCACAACGCTGACCTCATCCTGATGCACAGCCGCGTGCCAATGAGCGAAATGCCGGCGTTCTCGCAGTGGCCCGACGACGCGTACGCCGACGTCGTCGTAGAAGTCGCCACCGAATGGGCCAAAGCCC
>JAUIKB010001128.1 GCA_030430975.1 Polyangia bacterium | reverse complement strand
ACGCCCCGAAAGGACATGGCGCCGCACTGATCGCGCCGATCGCCGACCTGCTCGAGGAGGCGTGGGGCGGACTTGTCGCTCCCGGCCTTGCCCACGTCGGTGTGCCGCTCACGGCTGAAACGCGCGGCCCCAACTAGAGCCGCCCCGAGACCAGGAGCGCCGCGCTCAAAGCTCGCTGGCACCGGGCTCGAGTACGAAGTGTGCGTATCGCCCCGCCCAAAAGCGCCCGTCGGGGGACGCCACAAGCGCCTCGTTCACCGGAGCTCGCGCCACAACGGCTCCGTCGTCCCGACACACCTCGGACAGTCCACGACGCACTCGACTGCGGCGGACCGCTCGGGTCTGGAACGGTTCGGCAGGGCGTCCCGTGTCGACCGCGCGCGTCGCGCCAGCCCCCTGACGACGTTCCACACGAATGCGAGTACCGTCGGGCGAAAACACAACGGTTGGGTAGCGGCACATAGCGTCGACTTCGAGTCGCCTAACCTCACGACCGCTCTCGGTTTCGAGAATACGCAGCACGTTCGGGTCTTGGTTGCTCCAGTGCGTGTAGCGACTCCCGTCTGCAGAGAACGACAGACGATCGCTAAGCGAGTAATGGCGTGAAGGGTCGCTCCACACTACTTCGCCGCTGGTCGCCCATCGAATCATGCCGACGCCGAGCGTCGCCTGCGCTTCGAGCACGCCGTCGTTCAAAACCGCCGTGCAGCCGCGCGCCGGACCGCCCTCGATGCCACCAGGCGTGTGCAGCGGCAGTTCGGTCAACAGCTCGCCGGTGCCACCATCGAAGAGGCGCGACCCGCACAAGAGCAACCTTCCGTCGGGAGAAAATCTTGCTGTAACTAGGCCGTCGCCGCCGCGATCCCTGCGCGAATCCTTGGAAGCGGCGCGGACGTCCCAGACCCGCATCTCACCGCGTTCGAACGTCGCAACGTCCGATCGGTCATCGGACAGTGCCAAGGTTCCGCGGGCATCCGGCAGCAACGCCAGTCTCCTGCCCGTCGCGCAATCGACGACCGTCACGCCCTTGTCGCTGAACGCCGCAACGGTTCCGCACGCAGACACGGCGACCGCTGGCTCGCCATCCAGGTGCACACGCCAGGCGACCGTGTTGGACGCCGGATCGCAGCTCATAGCTACGCCAAAGTTGTCGATGTCGTACCCGCACGCCAGAACTTTCCCGTCAGGCAAATCGATAGCTGCTTGCAGCTTGTCGAACTCGTCGACCTCGACGTGATACGTCCGACCTTCCACGCTGTCGACCAGGCGCAGTCGACCAAAATCCGGATCCGTCAGCGTGAATCGCGGCGGGGCCGCTGAACGAGGCGTTCGAGCCAAGCGAAGCCCGCTCGTTCTGTCCCACGCCTCACATGACCGCCCGTCGGTCACGCCCACGACCGTAGAGTCCTCACTGAACCACGGCACGGCGCTTCGCAGGCTCCCTCGATACGTCTCGGATGTCGGAGCAGTCGCTGCCGGCTGACACGCTCGCAGCGAGCGTAACCACGGACCCCGCCCCGCTGCTGTCCATTCTTCTGACCAACGCTCGGCGAGGCGCGTCGCATCGGAGCGCCCAAAGCCCAGCTGCGCGAGGCAAGTCAGCGTGAGCGATGGGTGCTCTCTGAGTAAGGCGCGCTCGCGTCGACAGCTCCGCGCCAAGACACCGAGGTCACCTTCCCCGTCACCCGGCAAACCGCGCCGGGCGGCAGCCTCAGCGTCGGCGAGTGACAGTGACGCGCTCACCATGACCGCATGTTGTCACAGCATCCGTGACCAGCGCAGTATGCGCCCGACACCTGAGCCCCGTCAGGCCGACAAAACACAAACGCCCACGATGACGAATCAACGCGGGCGCTCTTGGGTCGGCGGGTGGCTCAGCCCATGTCGTAGTAAAACTCTTCGTGCGAAACCTTGCCATCCTTGACGGTATAGACGGCGATTTCGTCCATCTTCATGCGCTGGCCGCTCGGCTTGTTCGTCACGTCAAATTTGAACGCCACCGCGAACTTCTCGTCTCCGTGCGGCCAGGGGCCTTCGACCGATGCATCGTGGATCTCGTGGTTCTCTTCCCACCACTTGCCCTTGCCCCGAACCGCGTCCTTGCCCTTGGCAATGCGCTCCATT
>JAUIKB010000071.1 GCA_030430975.1 Polyangia bacterium | reverse complement strand
GCTCGCTCGTCTTCGGCGGCTTAGCGATGAGCAACGCGGCGCCCAGGTGTCGGCGGTCAAGAGCGCGGTTGACCGGTCGACGCAGCACGTCTTTCAGGACCTGTATCGCATGCAGATGGCGCGGTCGCTGCTGGTGATCGATCAGGATGCCTGTGTGCGATGCGGTCACTGCGCCTGGGCGTGTGAGCAGACGCACGGAACATCGCGCCTGGTGCGCCGCGGCGACAAGGTGATCACAAAATTGGCGATGGTCGACGAACCAGCCAAGAACCTGCTGCTGCCGAACTCTTGCCAACACTGTAAGAACCCGGTGTGCATGATCGATTGCCCCACGGGTGCGATCGGTCGAGACGCGCGCGGCGAGGTGTATATCCGCGAGGAACTCTGCACGGGCTGTGGAAACTGCGCCAAGGCGTGTCCGTGGGAGAACATCCGGATGGCGCCGCGTGAGGCTACAGCGGCGCTGCCGTACGACAGCGTGGCCGTCAAATGCGAGCTGTGTCGTGAATACACCGGTCCGGCATGCGTTCAGAGCTGCCCAACCGAGGCGATTATCCGGCTTGATCCGAGCCGCGACTTTAGCGAGGTCAAGGCGCTGGTGGGCGACGGCGTGGCCGGCGCGCAACCGGGTGCTCGGCGCGGTTCGATGCCGCTCGTGTTGATCGGAGTGGCGCTTGGATCAGCGCTCGCAGCGGGCGGCGCGCGCATGCACACGACGGGTGCGGTGACACCCGCAGCTTCGGCTGGGTACTGGGCAGGCGCTGTCGCGGCGGCGCTGGTGGCGCTGCTGGCAGCGTACTGGATCGCCAAGAGACGGATCCGGGTCTGGCTTAAGCGGCGGCCGCGCCAAGGCGCGATGCGCAAGAGTGTGGATGCGTCCACCGAGGCCGTCACTCGATCTCGCCTCAAGCCGCTGTTCTCAGTCCACGTAGCGCTCGGCTGGCTGCTCATCGGTGCCATCACGCTGCATGCGGGCTTTCGGATCGGCACGACGACCGGTGGTCTGGCGCTCGCCGCGGTTTGGTTGATCAGTGCGCTGGGAGTGTTCGGTACGGTGGCGTATTCGCTGTTGCCGCCCCGGCTGTCTCGCATCGAACGCCGGGGAGCATTGCCCGAAGACTTCAAACTAGAACGCCACGCCTTTGACAGCCGGCTCTTGCGGCAGCTGAGCGGCCGCAGTGAGCTGGTGAAGACCATCGTCGAGCGCGTGCTGTTGCCGTATTCGAAGGATGCAGTCGGCCCGCTGCGGCTAGTGTTTTCGGGTCGCACGCTGAGCGCCGAAGAGGGGCGTCTGAAGGAGCAAGTAAGCGAGATGCTGCAGGGCCGCGGCGCCGATAAGCTGGCTGGTCTAGATGATCTCGTGCGGACGGTTGTAGAGATGCGGGCACTTCCGGCGCGCCGGGCGCTCACCACCGCCTTGCGCGTCTGGCATCTGCCGCATGCCCTGCTCACCGGGGTAGTCGTGAGCGTGGTCCGATGGTGAAGCGTTCGCCTGGTGGCCTCTGGAGCCGTAAGGCAGAGGGTTCCGAAACCCGTCGGCGTCAGGCGCCGCGTGTCGAGGAGACCAGCGACACCAGGCGCTTTCGCGGCCTGGGTTGGGGCATCGTCGTCGCAGCCATCGTCGCGACCGTCGCGGCTATTTGGGCGATCGGCCCGAGCTCACTCCGATCGCCCGGACCGCTCGCGAGGCCGCATGTCGAAGCCAATCTGAAGTGTGACAACTGTCACAAAGCCGAGCCGGCGACGGCGGCGTGTGCAGGGTGTCACGGCTCGCACGTATCGATGCGAGCCGCTCATCGAGACTTGTCCAGCCGCGGCGTGATGACGTGCCAGACCTGTCATCAGATCCATCGCGGTAATTCGGGCGTAGCGTTCCTGCCCGACGGCGAGGTGCTCAGTTACTCGCCGGGCAGCCAAGTGAGGGTAGTCGCCACGGCCCATCCGCGCGCGCGGAACGAGGTGCGTGTCCCGCTGGTCAGCGCTACCGCCTGCACGCAGTGCCATCGCTTAAGCGACGGACGCGACCCCGCGTCGCTTTGCATTTCGCGCGGGGTCTCACTGTGTTTCGGTGAACATCGCGCGGTCGCCGAAGCGGCGCATCCGGGCAGTGTGCATGCGATCGGAACCGATCGCGACGCGGCGCTAGCTAGTGCGCGCGCGCTCGTCAGCGGCGGCGCAATAAGCGCCCCGCGTCGCGGTTCACGTTCCTCGCCGTACGCTGCTGGCGGCGTGGCTTTGGGCGGATTGGCAGCCGGGTTGCTGTTGGTGTGGGCGTTCCGTCGCCGTGGCCGAACGGCTCCAAAAGCTCGGCAGCAGGCTCCGGTGCTCGCGGCGCCAAAGGTCGTGCGCTTGCCGCAGATCGATACGAACACCTGTCTGGGTTGCTACGCCTGCGTGGACGCCTGTCCGTACGATGTTCTGGAGATTCGCAGCTATGTAGCGACGGTAGCTCGCCCAGACGACTGCTGCGGGCTCACGCTGTGCGAGCAGCGCTGTCCAAACGGGTCGCTTGTGATCACCGAGGGCAAACCGATCGAGGATCGGCCCCGCGTGGACGAGCACCTGCAGTCACTCGACAGCCCCGGCATCTACGTGGCCGGTGACCTGACCGGTTTGCCCCTAATCCGAAACGCCATCAACCAAGGGGCGCACGCCGTACGCCACGTGGCCGAAGCGGCCTCCAAAGGCGTCGTCTCCAAGGATGAACAGCAGCTTGACCTGCTCATTGTCGGGGCCGGACCAGCCGGGATCAGCGCTGCGCTGGAAGCCAAGTCGCTTGGGCTCGACTATGTCGTGCTGGAGCAGGCGACGGCTGCTGATAGTATTCGAAGTTTTCCTCGAGGGAAATTGGTTTTCGATCAGCCGCTCGGTATGCCCCTCATTGGCGACCTTTGGCTGAAGGAGAGCACCAAAGAAGAGCTGCTGGCCAACTGGGTACGTGTGATTCGCGAGCAGCGGCTGCCGATCAACGAGGGCGAGCGCGTGACGACCGTGCAGCGTTCCGACTCGGGGTTCACTATCTGTAGTCAGCACGATGATGGCGTGAAGGAGTACAGCGCAAAAGCTGGCGCTGGGCAGGCGAGGAAGCCCGCGGAAGCTAGATGTGCCGATCGCGGCAAAAGCGCTGTCTCATGTTCACTACAGCTTGGCCGACGCACAGACCTTCCGAGGCCAGCGGGTCGTAGTGGTCGGGCTTGGTGATGTGGCGATGGAGGCGGCCATCGCGCTCGCGCATCAGGCCGGCACCAGCGTTACCGTCGTGTACCGTGGTCAGGACCACCGCCGCGGTCGCCGTCGCAACATCGAGGAATTCGGTCGACTCGTTCGGGCGGGTCGGATCGACATGCGCTGGCAGGCGGAGATCACGGTCATCGACGAGCAGTCGCTGACCATACGCGTCCAAGGTGGCACCGACCGGCTCGGATTCGACGCTGTATTGGTCATGATCGGTTCCCTGCCGCCGTGGGAGTTCTTGAGCGCCGCAGGGGTTCAGCGAGGAGCTGGGATCCTTGCTTAAGTGGTTGTTATTGTTGGATTTGATAGCGTGGCTCGGAGGTGGTCAGATCGTTTCCGGTCGCCGTGCGTCACAATCTTCACGGGCGGTGCAAGAGCGCGGCTTTCGGATGCGTTAAGGATTGAGCACGATGAATGTGAAAACGGTCGGTGCGCTGGCGGCGCTGGGCATGACGCTTACGAGCGTCACGGTGTGGTCGGTAACGCCCCCAGCGGACATCATCACAGAAGAACCCGTCACCGTCGTCGAGCCTCCTGAGGAGCCCGATCCCGGTCCGGCGCCGTTTGTGGACCGTTCCTCGTTCACCGACGGTGCAACGCTGATGCTCGAGGGGCGGCTCGGTCATCCCAAGCTGCAAGCGGGCAAGGCAACCGAGACGTACTTGCTAGCCAACGTCACCGCTGACGCGCAAGCCGCGGCAGGCGTCCAGAGTGCCGTCAATCTTTCGATTGTCATCGACCGGTCGGGTTCGATGAAAGGCAAGCGGCTGCAGAACGCGCTGACCGCTGCCCGCGGGATGATCACGGACCTCCGCGATGGCGACGTCGTTTCGGTCATCACCTACAACACCGAAGCGGAAACGCTGTTCGCTCCAACCACGATCGACGCGGGGAGCCGACAGCGGGCGTTGGCGAGCCTGGCGAACATCGTGCCGAAGGGCGACACGTGCATTTCGTGCGCCGTCGATGCCGGCATGGCTGCGGTGCGGCAACGCTCAGGGATGGTAGACCGGATTCTGCTGCTGACGGATGGCGAACCGACGAAGGGCGTGAAAGAGCTGCCCGGTTTTAGGACGATCGCGGCTAAGGCGCGCAAGATGGGATGCGCTATCAGCTCCATCGGCGTGGACGTGGATTACAACGAACGGGTGTTGTCGGAACTCGCGCGCGGGTCCAACGGTCGGCACCACTTCGTCGAAAACCCCGAGCAGCTCACGGCCGTTTTCAAGCAGGAGCGCGATGCCCTGTTGCGAACGGTGGCGAAAGGCGCCGAGCTGGTCATCGAACTCGCTCCAGGCGTCCAACTGGGGCAGGTATACGACCGCACGTTTCGGCGCGACGGAAATCGCATCATCGTGCCGCTCGGAACGTTTTCAGGTGCGGAAAAAAAGACTGCACTGGTCCGACTGGCGCTGCCCAAGGGTGCAGAGGGTGAGCGCGCGGTCGCTGATATCCGTATGAACTACCAGGATCTCGCTAAGGGCGCGCCTGGCAAGTGCGGTGGCAGTCTCGCTGCTTGGATGACCACCGATCCGGCCAAGCAGAGCGAACTCGACCCGCTCGTGGCGACGCGGCTCGAGCTGAGCGCGACGGCGGGGGTGCTGCAGACGGCGAACTCGCTGTTCGCCAAGGGCGACTTCGATGGTGCTCAGAAAAGCGTGCAGGAGAAGCTGGCGGAACTAAGGAAACAACGGGCGGCCGTGGCGTCACGCGCGCTGAACGAAGAAGATCGGACGACGGTCGACAAGGAGTTCGGGCGGCAGGTCGACGCCCTCGGAGGGGCTAGCCAGGGGTTTGCCAAGCCGCCGCCCGCGCCGGGCGGGGGGCCACCGAAGCCTACGCGCAAGAACAAGGCGCAGACCCGGAGCAACGCGAAGAACGCCGACCATTTTTCACTTTAGCGCCGCACGGGCGGTTGTGCTTCCGGTGGGTGTGCGGCCCGAGCCGAACTTTGTCTGCTAGTGGGAACTAATCGCGGGGCGCGGGGTCGTATGCGAGGTGGGAGAGGAAGTCATGACGGCGAGTAGATCGAAACGTAGCGGCGTGCGCCGCTGGTTGCCGCGCGTGGCTATAGCGCTGTTTGGCTTGATGGTGGTGGGCGCGGTGGTCTTGGTGATCGTGACTCGCAAGCCGTCGCCGATCGCATCCCCGGCGATCCAGGCGCGGCTGCAGCTCGCGGCCGGGAGTGTTGACGTCATCCACGACGGGAAGGCGACGCGCGCACGCAGCGGCATGGCGCTGCTGGCTGACGCCGGCGTCAAGACTGCGGATGGGGCCCGCGCCTTGGTTCAGCTTCCCGACGGCGCAACTCTGTTCATGCGGGGTGGCAGTGAGTTGAAGCTGGCGTCCGATCACGTTTCACTCACGCAGGGCGAGTACTGGCTCAACGCGCCGCCGACCGATCGCAAGCCGCTGGTCCATCGGCTATTCGACGTGACGGTCACGGCGGTCGACAGCGGGCTGAGCATCAAGAAGGCGGGCGGTCGCGCCGTGATTTACGTGGCGCGGGGGACGGCGATCGTGACGGGCAAAGGGGGCCGAGTCGAGGTGAACTCGGGTGAGCAAGTCGCGATCAAGGACGCGGAAGTACCGCGGGTCGCGCCCCTGGCGTTTTGGGACGACTGGACCGGTGGCATGGCGGACTTCGCATCCGGTGGCCGCTTGGCGGGTGAGGGCACCGGCACGATCTACGGCGTGGACGTTGGGGCCTCGCCTGGCGCCAAGGCGCGTCGCCTGGAGATCAGCAAGCAGTCGGTGCGCGCCGTGGTGCGCGACGGACTGAGCGAGACCGAGGTCGACCAGACGTTCTTTAATCCCGGCGGGCGCGACGTCGAGGGTTGGTATTGGTTTACCGTTCCCGAGCGCGCGAGCGTCACGGGTTTCGCTGTGGAAACGAACGGTGTCCTGGTCGATGGCGAATTTACCGAGAAGCGCGAGGCGGCCAAGAAGTACACGCGAGCCAAGTCGAGCGGTCACGCTCCCGCGATCTTGGAGTGGATTGACGCGCGGACGTATCGAGCACGGATTTTTCCGGTCAAGGCCGGTGGCGATCGGCGCGTTGTGCTGCGCTATGTGTCGATGGATCCGGTCGTCGATCAGAAGCTCACCTATGTATACCCGATGGGGCAAGGCGATCCGGTTCGCATCGGCGAGTTCTCGCTGTCCGTGGATCTCGGCACGGCCGGCCCAAAGATGCAGATCGCGACGCTGGCTGATGCGCGGATCGAGGGCAACGGGCGGCGGGTCACGATGCGACGTTCAGGCTACACACCGCGAGCCCCGTTTCACCTGGAGGCTGTCGTCACGCAGAAGGTCGAGCCGCTGTCGTTGGCACGCATGACGGCAGGGGGGCAGAGCGCAGACTACGTCATGGCGCGCTACCGGCCCGACGTGGATTGGGACAGCGCCAAGGATCAGCACGCTGATGTGGTGGTCGTGGTCGACACCAGCGCTGCAGGAGACGAGAGCGCTCGGCAGCTCAAGGCTCAGACAGCAGAAGCGATTCTGCGCGCGTTGAGTGCGGAGGACCGCTTCGCGTTGGTGTCGCTCGACGTGCGTCCCAAGGTGTTGCACCCGGCTAAGGGCCTGTCGCGGGCATCGGAGAAAGAGATCGCAAACGCGCTCGAGCAGTTGGCCGAGCACGCGGCTGGAGGCGCGACGGATCTGGCGTCGCTGTTCGACGTGAGCCTGCAGCGCCTTCACGGAGCCGAGCAGCCGGCCGTCGTCTATGTCGGCGATGGCGTCGCAACCAGCGGCGAGATGACCGGCGAACAACTGATCGAGCGGCTGCGTCGCGCGCTGAGCACAAGCCGCGCGCGGTTGTTCGCCGTCGGCGTCGGGCCGGAGTCCGACCACGCTCTGCTCGGCGAGTTGGCGCGAGCCGGAGGCGGCCAAGCGTTTCGCGTGGACGAATCGGGCGCGACAACCGCCCAGGCGCTCGAGCTGATCGCTTCGATCAAGATTCCAACCATCACGGACTTTGCGATCGATATGGGCGCTGGCCTCGACGAGCCTTTCATGAGCGCCAGCGGCAAAGTCTCGAAAGGCTCGGAGGTCGTACTGCTGGCGCGCACGCACCACGACCTCCCGGCGAAGGTTAAAGTCACCGGGCGCCTGGGCGGCAAGCCGTTCGAGCGGGAGTACAAGCCTGCGCTCGACAAGAGCGTTGCGGCCGCGTTTGTTCCTCGACTGTGGGCGGCCGAATACGTGCGGCGGCTCCTCGGGGCGGCGCAAGGTCCGGAAGCGGAGCGCGGGCGGGTTGCGGCTCTCGGCATCGAGTACGGCTTGATGACTCCGTTCACCTCGATCCTCGCGCTCGAGTCCGAGTCGGCGTACGCGCGGATGGGCATTAAGCGTCGCCGCTCGAAGCTCCGCGGCGTCCGTCTGTCGGCGTTGACGCCGGTCGCGGAGGCGCGTCTCACGGAAACTCTGAGCGCTCCCGCTTTGCCCGCCGTCGCAGTGGGGTGCTCGCGAAAAGATGCGCCGAACGCCGACGAAGACGACACCGCAGCGGCTCAGACCGAGCAGCCGTCCACGGCCGTGGCGGACGAGGACAACCGGCTGGGCGGGACAGGGACGCGCGCCAAGGGCGAACCGGCGGAGCCAGAGGCCGAAGCGACGCCCAAACCGAGCCGCCACCGCTACGGAGTGAGAGGCCCAAGCGGTGCTAGTGGCGTGAAGAAGTCAGATGGCGTCACAACTACTTCGCCGAACAGTGGTGATGGTCTCGGTGTGGTGTTGCCGCGTGGGAAAGCTGCGGGGAACCAGGCGGCCCCTGCGCCTCGGGCGTCGGCGCGCGCCGAGAGCGGGAAGAGCCCGTCTGCGGACAAGTCACGTCGGGGCGAAGGCCGTTGGAACGCTCGTCAAGCGGACCTGGGGACCTGTAGCGACACTGCGAGACGACCGCTCGCGCAGCGTGTGATCATTTGGCGCAAACGCATCGCCACCGCTCGCGGCGCAGCCGATTTGGTTCAGCGCTACAATCAGGCGCGGAGAGCTTGCGAGCTAACAGACTGGCGCTCTGAGCGCACGTTCTTGGAAATCCTGCAGACCCGCATCGGCTCGGAGGGGGGCGCGCGGCTGCTGCTAGCCCATTTCCGATCGCGCCCGGAAGTTCAGAAGTTCGTGGCGAAGTCGCTGCTGAGACGCACCGTCGATGCGCACATCATCGCTGCCGTCGAGGGCGCCGTGTTTGGCTCCAGCGTGGTTTGGAACAAGGTCGACATCGAGCTGTCGGAGATCAAGGACCTGGACAAGCGCATCGCCCGGCTGCGCGAACACATGGCGCGCGTGCCGACCGACCCCAACGGCGACATTCGATTGGTGCGTCTGTTGGCCAAAGCCGGTCGCAAGGACGCGGCACTCAATCTCGGGCGTCGGCTGCGCGACCGTGGCTTTCTGACGCCGCATATCGCGCGCCAGCTGGGAGACGTCTTGGCGCGCGCCTCGCTGGATGCGGAGGCGGTTCGCACCTATTCCGAAATCGTCGAGTTCGATCCGCGTAGCACGCCGTCACGGCGCTTGCTCGGGGATATCTACCTGGGCCACGGCTGGTATGGGCCCGCCTACAGGCAGTACAAGACGATCACGGAAGCCACGCCGAAGGACTCGCTAGCCTGGCTTAGACTGGCGGCGGCAGCTGCCGGAGCAGGTCGCGTCGACGAAGCGCTCCGCTTGCAGCGTCAGGTAGCCAGCGCCCAGGGCACCCCGGGACCGCGCGATCCTCGTCGCTGGGCACGTCTGTTGTCCGCCGCGCGCCTGGCGCGACTGCTTCACGACCCGCCGCCCCCGACGCCCGGCCAGCCGAAGGTCGATCCTGCCCGTCGCGCTGCGAGCATCAAGCGCGAGCTAAAGGAGCTTCAGCTTCTGACGGGTCCCGGTGTTTTGGTGCTGCTCACCTGGGAGGACTTCGGGAGTCAGGTTGCGCTGTCCACGGTGGACGGCGACAAGGCGGTCGCGTTGGGCGAGACCATCGACGCGGCGGACGCCGGGCTATCGGCGGTGCTGTTGTCTCAGGCGGACTTCGACAAGGCGAGTTTTCAGGCTCGTCTGACTTCCGTGCCTCGCGAAGACGAGTTGAAGGTGGTACGCCACGACATCCAATGGGATGGCAGGGATTTTGTTGTGCAGGTTCGGGCGACCAAGCTAGCCGTGGGCGCTGTTCGCGTCGCGCTGTAGGGCGGGACGGCCCGCGATGAAGCCCGGCGACCATCCAGAGTTCTTCCGGTTTCCTGCACCTGCCGGGCGCTCGCGAGAGTCGACCATTCGACTCGACCGCGACGGGCGTTTCTGGCACGACGGCGAGCCGATCGACCACGACCAGATGGCGGCAGCGTTTGCGGCGTGGATTCGGCGCCACCCCGACGACGGGCGTTTCATTCTCACCAACGGCTATGACTGGACGTACTTCACGGTTGACGATGTGCCGTTCTTCATTCGGAGCGTATCGGCGGTGGGGGCCGGGCTCGAAATCGACCTGTCGGATGGGACCCGGGAACCGCTGGACGCCTCGACTCTCGAGGTCGGCGCGCGGGATGCGCTGTACGCGCAGGTCAAAGGAGGCGAGTTTACCGCGCGCTTCATGCCCCAGGCACAAACCTCGCTGATGCCCTATCTGGAGCAGTCGGCAGAACCCGGGCGGTTTGAGCTAGTGGTCGGGACCGGACGATATCCCATCGGCGCCCGTCCGGACTCATGATAGAACGCGCCACATGCTGGTGTTGGTCGCCGACAGGCTTAACGAGCAGGCCCTGTTGGAGATGCGCTCGATGGGGGTCGACGTGCGGTACGAGCCAACGCTCGCCGCGGAGGACCTACCTGCGGCGCTCGAAGGCGTGGGCGTGCTCGTGGTGCGCGGCACCCGAGTAGGCCAGGCGGCACTCGAACGCGCTGAAGCGCTCAATCTCATCATTCGAGCGGGGGCGGGGGTCCGGAACATCGACGTCGCCGAGGCGAGCACGCGCGGCGTCTACGTTGCGGCCTGTCCCGGTCGCAACGCTTCGGCCGTCGCTGAGCTCACCATGACGCTGATAGGCTGTCTCGATCGCCGAGTCGTCGATGCAGCGCATAGTCTGCGCGAGGGCCGGTGGGAGAAAAACGAGTACGCCCAGGCGCTCGGGCTTCGGGGCCGGCGCATCGGCATTGCCGGTTTCGGCCACGTCGGACGTCGCGTGGCAGCGCTTGCCACCGCGTACGGCATGCAGGCGAGCGCGTGGAGCCGCCGACTGACGCGGACGCGCGCCGAGGAACAAGGGATCGGCTACGCGGCGTCGCTGCCCGAGTTGGCGAGTCAATCGGACATCCTGAGTCTGCACCTGGATCTCACCCCGCGAACGGCCGCGATCGTGGACGAAAAGGTTCTATCCGAGCTGCCTAGCGGCGCGATGCTGATCAACACCGCTCGCGCCGGGCTGGTCGACTACGACGCGCTCGTTCGCGCCGTGGACGACAAGGGTCTGCAGGTAGGTTTGGATGTTTTTCCGGACGAGCCGCCGACGCGTAGCGGTAACTACTCGCATCCGATCCTCAGCCGGGCCGCGGTCTACGGAACACCGCACATCGGTGCGTCCACCGACGAGGCGCAGGACGCGATCTGTACCGAATGCGTGACTATTCTGCGTTCGTTTCTCTTCGAGAGCGACGTGCGCAACGTCGTGAATATTCGCGGCGCCTCGCCCGCTCGGTATCAGCTGGTGATCCGCCACATCGACCGGCTCGGCGTGTTGGCCAATGTGCTCGGTGTCCTGAAGCGCAACGGCATCAACATTCAAGAGGTCGACAACACGGTGTTCGAAGGCGGACGGGCCGCCTGCGCCAAGATCCGAGTGGATACGCGTCCGCCCGACTCCTGCTTTGCGGAAATCAGGGCGTTCGACGACGAGGTACTCCACGTCGACCTAGTGACGCTCCCCAATCTTGCTTGATCTAGCGGCTAAGTAGTTGAAATCAGAGCAAAAATTGCAAGTCGCGGCGATGCTTGCGCAGTCCGGTGCGCTGAGCTAGGCTGCGCGCCGCGAGAACCAGCATGACCCAGTCAGGCTCTTTTTCGGAGCTGGAACGGTTCGGTTGGTTTCCGGGGTATCCGCCCCGTGGCTCACGAATCGAGCCGCGAGAGCAACCATCTACATTTTCAGCATGACCATCCCATACCAAAAACTCTCAGGCCTCGATGCCGACCGCTTGCTGGCGG
>JAUIKB010001127.1 GCA_030430975.1 Polyangia bacterium | reverse complement strand
ACGTGTGCAGCAGAACGCCGCCGTACGTTTCGACTCCGAACTGTCGGTAGCCAGCAGTTTCGACATGGGGCGACGGTTTGACCCGGAAGCCGGGCGAGTCGGTGTGCGCGCCGATGATGCGAAACCCGCTCTCCCACGGGGGCCGCGAACCGACTCGCACCGCACACAGCGTCCCGCCGCTCTTGATCACGTGAAGACTCGCGCCCGGCTCGATCGACCAGCTGGCACGCTCGTCGACCGCTGCGGATCCGTGGCGCTGTAGCCGCCGCACCGATTCCGCGACGGCTTGGTACGGCGTCGGCGACGCGTCGATGAATGAGAGCAGGTCACGGGCGTCGATTAGCGGGGACTGTTCGGCCATGCCCGTGACTATACTCCGGGTGTCCGGATGCTCGCCCCTCACGTCCAATTCGAACACTTCAGCGCGGAGGATTGGCGCCGCCTCGTCGATCTCGCGCGTACCCCCCGCGCCACTAGCCGAGTTGGCGAGCGCAGGCCCGGCGGGGGCGTGGTCGTGGTCACCCGTGGGCGGCGCGTAGCGAAGATCGTGCATACCTCGCGGGGCCGGCTTCCGATGGATCCAGCGGCGGGCTCGGCGTCACTCGACGATATCGCGTCGCGCCACGCAGCGCGCTGGGCGCTGCGCGTGGAAGACGCCACGCTGGCGGCTCTGATGGAGCGGTTTGCCGAGTCCCTGACCATCGACGACACCCTGACGAGCCAGGCGCTAACGCTGCTGCGAATTGTGAAGGAGGCCGCCGTCGCCGGCCGGATTGAAACGTGGCCCGCCTCGGTTCCGAACTGGCCGATCCCGACCGACGCGGTGTGGGATCGAGCGCTCGACGCGATCGTACCGCCCGGCAAAGCGATCGTCCTGGCGGTGTTCGAGCGCGGTGAGCTCAGCACGTGCGTCGCAGCGCGGCGTGGCCACCTGGGCTTCGAGCATATCCTCGGACCGGCCCGACTACGGGACGACATGGGGCTGATCTCCGGGGAGGTCGCCCGCGACTACCGACATCTGGTGCGCGCGGTGGAAGCTCGCGTCGGTGAGCTGTCGCTCGGCTGTTTCGCTGAGGTCGGGACGTTCCGACAGCTACTGCAATCACCGACACCCGGCGCGTGGGCTGCGGCGATCGCCGCTCGCGACGTGATCCTGTCTCCGGTACCGCCGGCGATGGCGATACCCCTCGGCCTAGACGTCGGACGTGCAGCGGTGGTGGCGATCCGTGGACTGGCCGAGCGTATGGGGGCTGCCGCGTGGCTGACGTCGGACGGTCCGCTCGGCCCCACGTTCGCTCGGGTTCGATCGGCCTCTGAAGCGCTGGACCTCGAGGGCTTGCTGGGATTCGATCCGCTTCAGCTGCTGCGCAAGCTGCTGGAACGCGAACCACCCTCCGCTTCCGACGAGGCGCCCCCTGCCCCGTAAGCGCCCGATGCTGTCAGCGATCTCGGGACGGATACGTCGCCGGCTCGCGCTGGCGATCGTTTTGACAGCCTTGATCCCCCTGCTGGCGGCGATCGCGTTTGCCACCAGCGCGATCAACCGCGCGTCGGCGCGGTTCTACAACCCCGAGTTCGGCACGCGCCTCGACGAGTCGCTCGGCCTCTACCAAGAGCTCGCCCGCGCGGTGAAGACCGGCATGCGGCACGCGGCGTCCGCGATCGCGGCAGACCAACGACTTCGAAACGCGGTGCGCCAGCGTGACCGTTCAGCGATCGACCGAGAGCTGCATCGCCCGTTCTCCAAGTACCCCAGCTTGGTTTCGCTGCGCGTCGAGGAGGGGGAAGGCGGCAAGGTGCTCGGCGAACGGACGCGCGGAAAAAAGATCGATCCCGAGAAAGAGCACACCCTCACCGTCACGCGACCGCTGACCGACAGCGCCGACATCGAGGAGGACGAGCCACAGCTAGTCGCGACCTTCACCGCCGAGAAAGCGGGCGGGATTTGTTCTATCGTCCCAATGAAAGCCGGGAGAGCGTCCTCCACGTCGGCGACACTCGGCCGCTTGTCGGATCGGGCAATGACCTCGCCTTCGCCATCGTCAGTGGTCGTTGCCGCGCCCCAGCGGACGGTGAACCGGTAGGTCTTGCCGCTATCGAAGACATGGGGCACCGCCTTCGTCGCTTCGCC
>JAUIKB010001126.1 GCA_030430975.1 Polyangia bacterium | reverse complement strand
ACTTCCAGCTCACTCAGGGGCTCCTCCCGGCCCTGCGCGCTGCTCGCGGCGCGCGGGTCGTGAGCGTCTCGTCCGGCGCACAGCGGTTCGGCGAAATTCGATGGGACGACCCCAACTTCGTCGATGGCGGCGACCCTCGGCAGGCATACGGCCAGGTGAAGAAGGCCAACGTGCTGTTCGCGGTGGAGCTTGACCGCCGCTTCGCCAAGGACGCGATCCGCGGATACGCACTGCACCCGGGCGTCGTCGTCGGCACCGGGCTGAACAACTCAGCCGGACCACAAGCCCTGCGGGCGATGGGTCTCATCGACGATACGGGGCAGCCGATCCTCGACCCAGAGTGCGGTAAGAAGACTCCGCAGCAAGGCGCCAGCACCACCGTTTTCGCTGCGACCAGCCCGCTGCTCGCCGATATCGGAGGCGTCTACCTGAAGGACAACGACATCTCGCCGATCGACGACGAGCCGCGGTCCCTGACGGCGGACAGCATTCCTGCCGAGGTTGTTTCGAGCTCCATCGACCCCGACTCGGCGAAGCGACTGTGGGCGTTGAGTGAGCGTCTGCTAGACAAATCGCCAAGCGCCGACTGACGGCCGGCGCCGGCTGGGTGCGCACGCCTTTCAACGGGCGTCCGCAGCCTGCGCGTCACCACGTATCGCGCTTCACTTCGTCAGGTCGAGCTCGTCACCTTCAGCGGCGACAAACACGCTGGTGTCGGGTGACGACTGCTTCATCCACTCGATGGACGACGTGCCGATGACGTCGAGCTGATCGTCCGTGCGATCCGGATCGTGGTGGAACAAGGCGAGCCGCTTAGCGCGCGCCTTGGCGCCTAGCTGCAGCACGTCGTCGACGACGGAGTGTCCCCAGCCGACTTTCAGCGGCATGTCTTTGGGCAGGTATTGCGAGTCGTGAATCAGCAGGTCGACTTCGTCGGTGAACCGAGCCAGCTCGTCGAGCGTCGTCACCACGCCCGACGGCGCTGACAGCTCGTTGTCGGTCAGGTACGACAACGACGTCCCGTCGTCGTCGTCGATACGGAAGCCTTGCGCACCGCCAGGATGGTTCAGCTTGATGCGCCGGACCTCGGCCGACCCGATCCGCCAGACTTCCTCTGCGGGTTTCACGAAGTCGATCTCCGACGGGATGTCGTTCACTCCAACCGGAAAGTGAATCTCGTCGAACAGCGTGATCGTCTCGCGGAAGCGCTCCTGCGCGTCGCTAGCCAAGGGGTAGACGATCAGCTCGGAATCGCGATTCCACAACGGGCCAAAGAACGGCAACCCGAGCACGTGATCCCAGTGTGTATGCGAGATCAGCATGTGGAGCTTGCACGGGCCGCCCTGAAACGTCTTGCCGAGCTCTCGAAGCCCAGTGCCGGCATCGAGCACGATCAGCGTGTCGTCGCTCGTGCGCACTTCGACGCACGAGGTGTTGCCACCATATCGCGCGGTCGACTTCCCAGGTGCAGGGACTGATCCACGAACGCCATGAAAGGTCACCCGCATGTGAACCAGACTGTATCAATACCAGCTCGCTTGGCGAACTATCCTGAGGTCGAGCACCCGCGGTCGCTCTTAGCGCAGCGCGTCATTGCGACGTGAAGCCGCGGATCTCGGCAGCCATGCTATCGACCACGCGCTGCGCTTCTGCGACGGAAAAGCCGAAACTCAACCCGAGATCAACAACGCGGCCTGCTTCCGGCGCGCTGAGCTGACCGTCCGCCAGCGCGACTAAAACCGCCATGCTGAGTAGCCGTTCGCGCTCCGCAAAGCTGCTCGCGGCGCCGGCGATCTCGGCTAGGCGCGCTGGAAGCGGCAGCTGAACCGCATGCTCGAGGCGCGTCAGGGCGGACGCTCGGGCCGCGGGATCGGAGACCAGCTGCTCGGCAAGATGCTCGAATGCCCTCGCCTCCTGGGCGGAGATTCCATCCGCCTCAGACACCAGGTGCGCGGCGTCGAGGGCCGCGGCGGCCCACGCTGGACGGTCGGAATCAATGACCGGCAAGCGACCCACGACATGCGATTCGGGCACATCGTCGCGCCGGCGGGACAGCAACTCGCGGATCATCGCGGCCGCTTCGGCGGGCTCGCGTGCAGGCAACCGGGGCAGAATCAGCGCGCTCATCCAAG
>JAUIKB010000070.1 GCA_030430975.1 Polyangia bacterium | reverse complement strand
TCAGCGCCGCCCCCAATCCTCGTAACGAAGCTGATCTGTATCGGGATCTGGCGGCCATCCTCGCAACTCAGCAACGTCACGACGAAGCTGAACCAGCTCTCCGACGACTCGTCCAGCTCGAGGCGGAGATATTCCAAAACCATCCAGAAAAACAGGTCAACGGGCGAGCCAGGCTCGCAGTAACAGTCGGTGCACAGTACAGACTCAAGGAAGCGCTTGCCCTGAACCGCGCCAACTACGAAACCCTCCGCTCGCTTGGAGGGCCATCGTACCCACCGGCTGTGACCAGCCTGTCCAACATTGCGTTCATGATGAAGCGCCAGGGACGACTACGGGAGTCGCTCGATCTCCACGAAGAGGTCGCACAGCTTCGCTCGTCCGCCGTTGGACCCGAGCGATTTAGCTACGCCGTAACGCTCGAGGGCATGAGCGTTCTCTACGCGATGATGCAACAGACCGCTGAAGCAGAAAAGCTCGCCCGGCAAGCCGTCCAGGTAGGTGAAGAGGCACGGTATGGTAAGAACTACATCAATCGGTTCAGACGCACGCTCGCGCAGCAGCTCGTCGACAAAGGTGCGCACGAAGAAGCTCTCACAGAAGCGAAGACGTTCATGACCGAGGTCCACGCGAGACGCGCCAAGTCACATCCGGACGTCCTGTCTAGCAAGCGTCTCGTCGACTACATCGAGGGGGTGCTGGCCGGTCGCTCAACGGATCCGAAACCCAGCTCACCTAAGAAGACCAAGGGGGTGCCATCCGAAGACATCAGGACCGTCGTCGGCAAAGCCCACCCCGAGCTGCGGGCGTGCTACGAGCGCGTGCTCGCGAAGGACCCGAAGGCCGAGGGCGTCTACCGCGCACGGTTCATCGTATCGACGGAGGGTACCGTGGGTTTCGTGGGAAGAGATCGCTCAAGCGAGGGCGAACGACCTGACTTCGACGAAGCCACTGCCAAGTGCCTCAACACCGTCATTTCCAAACTGGTATTCCCTCACCCCAAGCGGGGCTATCAGTGGGTTGTCTACCCGTTCCGGTTCGTGCCGAAGCGCTAACCTCGCGCCATTGCTCTGAACTCGCGTTCTCACGAATCGTATCGTCCCAGCCACGGCAATTCGGTCTCCCGCACCGGTTCCGGCAGCGTCCTGCCGAGCCCGCGACTGATCTTTTCCAGCAGTTCGTACAGCATGACCGCGCTGGCGCCGTACAGCACGCGGTCGCCTAGCCTGAAGTGCGGCATCATTTGCTCGCCGCGTTCCGTCGGAAAATACACGGCGCAAAAGGTGCGGTCGCCATACACGTACGGTGCCAGCTCGACCTCGTGGATGTCCGCGACCTCAGTGGAGGTCGCTCGTGGTGGAGGCCCGCGCCAGTTCGCAACGAACGGTGAGATCTCGTACTTGCCGGTGATCACGGAGATCGGATTGAGGCAGCCGAGCTTGGTTAGTGTGTTCGGCTGAGCTCCCACCTCCTCCATCGTCTCGCGCCGCGCCGCCGACCAGTCGTCGGCGTCGTCGGGTTCAACCTTGCCACCGGGAAACGCTAGTTCGCCAGCGTGATCACGCATCGTATCGGCTCGCTCGACGACGTAAACCCGCGGCGTCGAGCCGAAACTGACGGGCAGCACGACCGCCGCAGGCTTAGGATCGCGTCCGAGCATCGAGCGAGGAAAGATCGGCTCGGGATGGTCCCGAAGACTCTGGGCGACCAGGTCAGCTTGGATCTTGGGTTTACGCACGAGCCACCAGCTTAGACGTAAGCCTCCAGAACCGCGCCGCAAGCCACACCCCAACGACCGTCAAGCCGATGACCAGTCCCCACCACAGGCCAGGTCCTTGCCAGCCGAGGCCAAAGGCCAACAGCACGGCGAGCGGCACGCCCAGACCATAGTGACCGACCAAGTTGGCGATCATCGCCGGCCGCGTGTCCCCAGCGCCGCGAAGGGCCCCGGCAGCCACCGCCTGCAGACCGTCCGAGAGCTGAAACACTGCGGCAATGAGCAACAACGGGACCGCCGCCGACGCGACGGCGGGGTCATCGGTAAAAATGCGCGCCAGCAGTCGAGGAGCCAAGAAGAATAGCGTGGCGGTCAACGACATGAACGCCATCCCCAGGCCGATACCGACGAATCCAGCGCGGCGCGTGCCCGTCTGATCCTGCCGACCCACGGCTTGCCCGACGCGCACGCTCGACGCCGCACCGATGCCGAGCGGGATCATGAACGTGGCGCTCGCGATAGTGATCGCGATCTGGTGGGCGGCTAAAGCTCTCGACCCGAATTGACCCATCAACACGTTGACGAGGGCGAAGACCCCGACCTCGAAACATAGCTGCGCTCCGATCGGCGCGCCCAAACGAAGAGTGCGCCTCAAGAGAACCGCATCGGCTTTGCGCCGACGATCATCCACTGGAGCAGGCACACGACGCACAGCCAGCACCACCACCATCAGCTGCACGAGCGTGCACACCGTGCTCGTCCAGCCCGCGCCTGCAACGCCCAGCGCCGGCGCTCCTACCGCCGGCAGCCCCACACGCTGCAGACCGGCATCACCGAACACGAGCACCCAACTGAGCGGCAAGTTGATCGCGTTGGCGATCACGACACCCCACACCATCGGGCTCGTCTTGCCGACCGCCTGCAAGTAGCTGCGGAGACCGGCGAACACGAAAAACGGAGCGAGGGATAGGACCCGCGACAGCACGTAGGTCTGTGTCTGCGCGGCGGATGCCGACTCGATCCCGAAGATCTCGAGCGACGCCACGACGGCGAGCACCAAGCCGGTGATCGGGATGGCCAGCGCCAGTCCCAGCCACACGCCCTGCCACATGAAACGCCGAGCACGCTGCGGCTCGTCGGCACCGATCGCTTGGGAAACCAACGGGTCCAGCCCCAGCATGATCCCGACGCCGAGCGTTCCAAACGTGAAGTACACCGCGTTGCCCAACCCGGCGGCTCCGAGCGCGATCTCGCCCGCACGACCCACCACCGCCGTGTCGACCGCACCCATCAACATCTGCCCGAAATGTGCCGCCGCTAGCGGCACCGCAAGTCGGGTGAGCTGGCGCAACTCACGGCGAATCGGTTGCGCGCTCTCGGACATCGGCCGCGAATCGGAGCACCGACTGCAGGCAACCTCAAGCTCTGTCATGCTGCGGGCATGGCGAAACCGCTCTTTGTATTCGCTCACGGCGCCGGCGCCGGGTCACAGCATCCGTTCATGCAGAGCTTCGCCAAGCGCCTGAGCAAGCTCGGGCGTGTGCATTTGTTCGACTACCCGTACATGCGGCTGGGCCGGCGGATGCCCGATCGCCTGCCGAAGCTGATCGAAGCGCACATCGCGGAACTCGACGGGGCTCGCAAGCGCCGTCGCGGACCGATCGTGTTGATCGGCAAGAGCATGGGTTCTCGGGTCGGCTGCCACGTCAGCCTGCAGCGGCCGATCGACGGACTGGTATGCCTCGGCTACCCGCTGCACGGCATGGGAGATCCGACGAAGCTGCGAGACGCGGTGTTGAAGGATATCGATACGCCGATCCTGTTCGAGCAGGGCACACGCGTCAAGCTGTGCCCGCTGGATCGTCTGGAGCACGTGCGCAAACAAATGATGGCTGCGTCGCACCTGCACGTAGTCGAGGCCGGCGATCATTCTCTTCAAGTCACCAAGCGCCAGCTGAAGGCGGACAACACGACTCAAGACGCGGTTGAAGCCGCGATCGCCGCGCGGATCGAACGGTTCTGCAGCAAGCTGTAGGCCGAGCTACGACGGCTGCTCGGTGGGTCGGATCAACATGTCGTGAACCGCCATGTGGTCAGGCGCCTCAAGGACGTAGCGCACCGCGCTGGCGATATCCTGCAGCACCGGAAACCGACCGTACGCTTCCCTCGCGGCATCCTCGCTCTTATGAAAATGGGCAGCGAACTCCGTCTCCACGAAGCCCGGACTGATCGCCGTCACCCGCACTTTGCTACCGGCAGCGCGGAGCTCCTGCCGCAGCGCCTCCGTCAGCGCGCGCACCGCGTACTTGGTCGCTGAATACACACCACTACCCGCCGGCACGCGGTGCGCCGCCATCGACGACAGGTGAATCACGTGGCCTCGCCCGGTGCGACTCATGTCCTTGACGGCCTCGCGCGTCGCTACGCACAGGGCCAGCACGTTCACTTCAAGCATCTCCCGCCAGTGTGCGGTCTCGCCGCTCGTCAGCGGTGCCGAGTGCCCAAGGCCAGCGTTGTTCACGAGCACGTCGACCCCATGGTGATCACGTCGAATCGTTTCGAACACCTCGAGCAGGCGTTTCTCGTCCCGCACATCACACGGAAATACGGACGTGCGCTCTGCGAGTTCGGCAGCCAGCTCGTCGAGCCGCTCTTGACGACGCGCGAGCAGGCAAACGTGCATGCCCAGGCTGGATAGCTCTCGGGCAACCGCCGGGCCGATACCTGCCGACGCCCCTGTCACGACAGCCACCTTGCCCGCCCAGCGCGATTCACTCATGCCTCAACTAACGATACTCGGATCGCCATGGCAAGCTTCATCGCCATGGCCTCTTCGGTTCGCATACGCGGCTATCGACGCGCCGACGAGCGGGTCGTGCATGCAATCGCACGCGATGGCTTTGAAGAGTACGGAGCGGGCGCCGAACAACACATCGCGCGGCTGATGGCCCGCCGGCATAACTACACGTGGGTGGCCACGCTCGACCGCCAGGCCGCCGGGTTTGCCATCCTGAACGCCGCTAGTGGCTCGCTCGATGCTATCGCCGTCGCCGCCGAACACCGCGGGTCGGGCATCGGCGGGCTGCTGCTGGACGCGGTCATTCGCGACGCGCGTGCCCGCCGACTCACCGAGCTGCAACTCGTCACGGCCCAGTCGAACGTCGCGGCGCTCAGCCTGTTTCAGCGGGTTGGCTTCGAGATTCTGGAGCGTCGCCGACGCTTTTACCGGGCGGGACAGGACGCCGTCGTGCTGCGTCGATTCCTTTCTGACGATAGTTGACGTAGGCAAGACTCCCGCACCGAGGAGAAACGCATGACCGAATTCACCACGATACGTATCGACCACAAGAACCACCTGGCGGAAGTGGTCTTGCTCGAGAAGACGATGAGGCCGGTTTTCTTCAATGAGATCGGCGCGGCCTTCGAAGCGTTGACCGCGCGCGACGACGTGCGGGCTGTCGTGGTGCATTCAGAGGCCAAGTCGTTCACGTACGGGCTCGATCTGCCCGCAGCCTTTCAGGAGATGGGCGAGGTCTTTTCCGGCGGCACAGCCAAAACCCGGACGCAGCTGCTGACGACGATCCGCAACCTTCAGCGCGCGTTCACCGCGATCGAGCTGTGCCCAAT
Source organism: Polyangia bacterium (assembly GCA_030430975.1). Lineage (GTDB taxonomy): Bacteria > Myxococcota_A > Polyangia > Polyangiales > Polyangiaceae > JAUIKB01. The sequence goes on along the minus strand of JAUIKB010000070.1, from coordinate 6,099 downwards.
ACCGGTCCTCGCCGCCGTGCATGGCCACTGCATCGGCGGCGGGATCGATCTGATCACGGCCTGCGACATGCGCTACGGGACGACAGACTCAACGTACTCGGTGCGAGAAACCAAAATCGCGATCGTGGCGGATCTAGGCACGCTGCAGCGCTTGCCGAAGGTCATCGCGCCCGGACATGCGCGGGAGCTGGTCTTCACGGGCAAAGACATTTCGGCTGATCGCGCCCGCGACATCGGCCTACTCAACGATGTCGCGACGGACAAAGCGAAGCTGCTGGAACACGTTCGCGGCGTGGCCAGTGAAATCGCCGCGAACCCGCCCCTCACGGTGCGCGGAACCAAAGAGGTGATGCGCTATGGGCAAGACCGCTCGACGGCTGACGGGCTCGAATACGTGGCCGCTTGGAACGCAGCGTTCCTAGCATCCGAGGACTTGGGCGAAGCGATCAACGCCTTCATGGCGAAGCGACCGCCCGTTTACAAAGGGAGCTGACGCTCACAACGTCGTGCCGCACGTTATGGCGCTAGCGGGGGCGGGCTCAGTTCTTGGTGCAGCGCGTCGCGTTGTCGCTGATGCCGCAGCTACCGCAGCTGAAGTTGCAGCTGTACGAGCTCGCGCTGTAGCCCGACGGGCATCCGCCGATGCCGCACTTAGTGAAGGACTGCCCGGTTACCAGCCGACAACTCGAGGCGTTGTCGTTGATGCCGCAGCTACCGCAGCTGAAATTGCAGCTGCGCGAAGCGACGTAGTACCCAGCTGGGCAGCTGAAGCCGCAGGTGCTGAACGACTGACCACAGTTCGGCTGACAGTTCGTGCTGTTGTCGTTGATGCCACAGCTACCACAGCTGAAGTTGCAACTGCGACTCGCCGGATGGAATCCATCCGGACAACTGAATCCACAGACGCTCATACCGGTGCACGAGCAGCTGTCACACGCGCCCCACTCGCAGCTGCTCGAACAGCTCCGGGTTTGGCACGTGCCACACCCAGTTGAATCCGTCGCGCCCGGCGCGCAGCTGCCAGTGCCCGTGCAGGGTCCGAAGCCGCTCCACTGACAGCTGGCGTTACAGAAACGCTCCTGGCTTCCGCAGTTGCCACAAGCAACGGTCTCAGTCGCATTGGGCGCGCACTGCCCTTCGCCGGTGCAGGGGCCCCAGGATGGCCAGTTGCAGCTCATGTCACACGTGCGCGACTGGGTACCGCAGTTCCCACACGCCTGAGTCTCCGTCATGCCGGGCGTGCACGTGCCGGCCGCCGTCCCGCAGTCCGTGCACATACCGGACACGCAGTAGCCACCGCCGGGGCACGGCGTACCGGGACAGCACGCCTGCCCTGGCGAACCGCAGCCCTGACACGACCCACCCTCGCAGTTGAAACCGGTTTGGCATGCGTCGCCCAAGCAACAGGGCTGACCGTCACCGCCGCAAGCCGTGCATGTTCCGTTGTTGCAAATCAGAATGCCCTGGCACGCGGGGTTGGCCGTGCAACAAGGACCGTTCTCGAAACCGCAGCCCGGGCCGGTGCCTCCAGTCGACGTGGTGCCCCCGGCCGACGTCGTGCCGCCAGCCGACGTCGTGCCGCCGGTGTCGGTACCCGCATTGCCCGCCAGCGACGTGCCGCCTTGCCCCCAGACCGTGCCGCCGGTCGAGGTGCCGCCGGAAGCCCAGCCACCGTCCTCTAGACCCGTCGAGTCGGGACCGGCATCGGAGAGGGCACCGCTATCCGTAACGGGCTCTTCGCCGGCACAAGCCACGATGATCCCGGCGATGCCCACACTGACGAGGAATCCTACCCGCACCCCAGTATCGTACGGCCCGCCGGAGCTAAGCTCAAGTTCACGTCGACGAGTCTGACTGCTATCGTTGTCTGAGCGCGTGTCCCCTAGCTCATTGATTCCGCAGGACTGGATTCCGACGCTCAGCGACGGAGAAGTCGTCGATCGGTACCAGATCGAGCACCTGTTCGCTGTCGGCGGAACCGCTGAGGTCTATGCCGCTGTCCAGCAGGGCCTAAAGCGCCGCGTTGCGTTCAAACTGCTCCGCCGGGATATCGGCCAACACGCTCGCTTTCGCGACCGTTTCAGTCGGGAGGGCGAGTTCGCATCCCGTATCCAGCACGGCAACGTGGTGCACATCATCGACGTCGGTCAGGTCAAAGACCTGCCCTTCTTGGTGACGGAGTTCGTCGAGGGCGGGACGCTCGCCAGCCACCTAGAATCCAAGGGGCGCCTCCAACAAGACGAGGCGCTGGCACTGCTGCTGCCGATCTGCGCGGGGGTTGCGGCCGGGCACGACGTCGGGGTCGTGCATCGTGACCTAAAGCCAGAGAACATCTTGCTAGCCGTCGAAGGACCCGGGCCGGCCACCCCGAAGATCATGGACTTCGGCATGGCCCGCGCGACCGGCAGCGTGTCGCTGACGAAAACCGGCAAGACTCTCGGGACGCCTCACTACATGTCGCCCGAACAAGCACGTGCGGCAAAGGACATCGACGGTCGCTCGGATCAGTTCGCGCTCGCCATCATCCTGTTCGAGCTGCTGACCGGTCGTCATCCGCACAAGGGCAACACCGCGGGCGAGGTGATGTTTTCGATCGGCAGCGGGAAGTTCGACCCACCCAGTAAGTACCTGCCGGACATTCCGCCGTTCTTGGAGAGCGTGATCATCAAGGGGCTGGCGCTGTCCCCCAAAGACCGCTACCCGTCGGTCCGCGCGTTTGGCTCCGCGTTGCTGCCGTTCTCTCCGGAACGCGAGCAACACGTGTACGCGCGGGAACTGCAGCACAACCCATCGCCGCACTCAGTCATGCCGGCCGAACAGCTATTTCCCGACGACGAGTCGTGACAAGAGCTGGCGCAGGGCCTGCCCGCGGTGACTTCGCGCGTGCTTCTGCTCAGGGGCGAGTTCAGCGCTGGTTTTGTTGACGTCGGGGAGCCATAACAGTGGGTCGTAACCAAAGCCGCCCGCGCCACGCGCCTCCCTCGCGATCACTCCGTGGTAGTAGCCCTCCGCTTCGGCGACGATGCTGCCGTCGGGATCGGCGACCACCATGCTGCAGACGAAACGCGCTCCGCGTTGTCCGTCCGGCACGTTTGCCATCGCTGCCAGCAGCTTCTTATTGTTCGCGGCGTCACGCTCATCCCGACTGCCGCTGGCGCCCGCGTATCGCGCGGAATGAACTCCGGGCGCGCCGCTCAGCGCGTCGACGCTGAGCCCTGAGTCCTCGGCTAAGCAACGCACGTTCAGCGCGGCGGCATAAGCGCGCGCTTTGATCCGGGCGTTGCCAAAGAATGTGTCAGCGTCCTCCACGGGCTCGGGCGGTACGTTCGAGAAGTCGTCCAGCGAGCGGACGCTGATGCCCGAAGGCTGCAGCATCGAACGCACTTCGCTCAGCTTGTGCGGGTTCGACGTAGCGAACACGATCTCCATCAAACGACGCTACCGCGAGATGGTTCGGGAGAAGGACTAAAGCGCGGCCGACCGCCTCGGGAGGGGATAGTTGGGCGGCCGGCCGACGCTCTGACAGTGAGCAAGGGCCATGCCACTCGAAATTCGGCATAACTGGCACGTTGTGCGGCAGCAACCGTCGGCTCGAACCCACACATTGCGGTCTCAAGACGCTAGGGCAGCGCCACGCGGACGTTGCCGCACACCGCTTCGTCACTCATCCGCTTCGAGATCATCAGCCCCGCCGACGCCGGCCGGAACATCGGCCGGTTGTTGTTTACGATCGCGGTCTGAGCCACGTTGCAGCTCGCACCGCTTTGCAGCTTGCAGCCGATCAGTCTGGAGTGGAGCGCCGGCTCGCCACCTATGTCTGCGACCGTTACGTTGCCTTCGAGCCGGTCACAGCTCTTCACGTTGCCGTTCAACGTGGCGACGGTGCGTGTGATGGCGTCGTAGTGCCGAACGAACTGGTCCGCGCCCAAACCCACCGGCGGGTTGGAGTAGCCTGGCGCTTGGTCCGACTCTATCGTCACGCCGGGTCGCCCGTCGTTGTCGTGATCGCGCACGACGTTGACGGGCCCGGTCGCGATCCACGGATCGGTCAACGGATTCTGAAACTCGACGCCGATCTGCAGCGCGACCGGCTCCGAAAGAAACTGAGCGCCCGTCGCGATCTGCGGAAACTTCACCGGGAGCGTCATGAGCGGAATACTGCCGTTATCGAAGATCGGGGCCAAGAAGCGCGCGCCGTATTTCTCTCCGGTAACGCCAATAAGATCAGGAAGCCTGATGCCGCAAGCCTTCACCTTGTCGGTGGTGGTGGTTCCGGACTGCTTGCGATCGCTGAGCAGCCACACTTCGATCGGTCCGGAGCCCGCCCGGATCACCGCCGTCGCGTCCCACGTAGTATCCACCCTGAAGTAGGTCCCCCAAATCCCCGTTAGATCGCAATCTTGGGACTGGCCTCCGGTACCGGCGGTTGACCCGCCACCGCCTACCGCACCACCGCCACCAGTTCCGGCGGCCCCGCCGACCGTGCCGCTGGCGCCAACACCCGCAACGCCGCCTTGGGCCGAACCACCCGCTCCCTGCCCGGCGCTGCCGCCGCTCGAGTCGCTGCCGAACAGACCTCCGTCGTCTGTGGATCCGCAGCCGAGCACGGTTAGCAGCAGTCCGACCACAAAGCCCGCCCGTCGCAATATCCTCACTATGGGGCGAAATTAGCACCGACCCTCGCGACGCTCAATCCACGTTGTGATTTGGCGGCCGCGCTCGGTTCGGCCCCGCCGACCGAGGCGATCTGTTAGCGTTCAGACATGCCAGGCGAGGGCAATGCATCCGTGGAAGCTCGAGAGGCGAAGATCAAGGCCTCGGCGACGGGCCTCGTCAAGGCGCTGGGATTCATCGCCTGGTCTGACGAGGTGTTGGCGCCCGAGGAAACCGAAATGCTGACCACCGTCATGGGAGCGCTCGGCTTGGGTGACGTCGCTAGAGACGAGCTGCACGCTCAGCTGATGAAAGGGCCACCCACCCTCGATGAGATCGCGAGCGAACTCACGGACTCACTCGATCGACGGTTCGCGCTAGCGCAAGCCATCATCATGGCGTTCGCCGATGGCGAGTACAGCCCCGTCGAGCAACGCGACGTCGAACGGCTGGCTGCGCGCCTCGACGTGAGCCCCGACGAGCTCGCCGAGATCCACGATGCGGTCGCTTTTACTTACCAAGCGTTTCCCGAAGACGATTAGCAGCCCGTCACCCACCCGCACGGTTGACGTAGGGGAAACCAGCAATCAGAGTTCACCGCCCATGAAACTCGCACTCCGTACCCACGCCAGCGTAGGCATCGCCATCGCCACCATCGTCGCCTGCGGGGCGCGCACCGGACTGGAAGTTGGGGAGACCAACGGCGTGGCCGGGTCCGGCGGGATCGACGGCGGCCCGGATGGGTCCGGCGCGACGGCGGGCGTCGCGGGCTCAGCCGGGGTGGCTGGCACGGCCGGGTCCGGAGGCGAAGCCGGCGACAGCGGCGTCGATGCGAAACCGGACGCGAAACCCGACGCTCCGATGTGTATGCAGGACTTCCAGTGCGACGACGGGATCGCCTGCACCGACGACTTCTGCGACACGAACGTTGGCCGCTGCGCGTTCGCACCGCGCAACGAGCTTTGTGACGACGGACTGTTCTGCACCGGCGACGAGGTCTGCAACGTCAACACCGGATGTGAGACGGTGCCGCGGCAGTGCATGGACTCGGTTGATTGCACGGTGGACGCTTGTGACGAAGCCACCGATAGCTGCACAGCGACTCCCGACGATAGCCTGTGCCCGGTGAGCCACCGATGCGACCCGATTCGCGGCTGCCAAGCGCGCGTGCTCGCCCACGAACGCGGACAGCTCTTCAATATCGACGTGCCCGGCGCACAGGTCGAACTGCTCGGACAGGCGAACGTCGACCTAACGGACCTGGCGCTCGATCCAGACGGCACGCTGTTCGGCATCGACGGCAACGGCAACATCATGACGGTCGACGCCAACACCGGCGCCACCAACGTGCTGTTCAACGTCAGCGCCCCCTTCACCGGTCTCGACTCAGCTCCCGACGGCACCATCTTCGCCGCGGGGGGCCTGTCGTTCTACCGGCTCACCATG
>JAUIKB010001125.1 GCA_030430975.1 Polyangia bacterium | reverse complement strand
CGTCCCGGTAGTCGGACTGCCGAGCGGCGACGTGAGTGTGTTCGCCCCCACGCCGACCAAGCCGTATACGAGCCCAAACGTCTTCGACCCGAACATCGTCCGGGTCTACCCGACACGAAAGGATCGCGAGACGAAGGGGTGCGCGCTCAACGGCGACTGCGCTAACGTCTGCGCGTGCCCATTCTTCAAGGCGTCACCGATACGATCGGCGACACACCGCTCATCCATCTACCGAGGCTGAGCGCGGAGCTCGGCGTCGAACTGCTCGCGAAAATCGAGTCGCTCAACCCCGCCGGCAGCGTCAAAGACCGTATCGCGCGCGCGATGGTCGACGACGCGGAGGCGCGTGGAATCCTCAAACCAGGCGCTACGCTGATCGAGCCTACCTCGGGAAACACCGGTATCGCGCTGGCGATGATCGCGGCGGCCCGCGGCTACAAGCTGATCCTGTGCATGCCAGAAGCGATGAGTCAGGAGCGCGTGATGCTGCTCAAGGCCTACGGCGCCGATGTCGTCTTGACCCGCGGCACGCTGATGAAGTTCGCCGTCGAGCAAGCGCAGATGCTCGGCGAAACAACGCCGGGCGCCGTGATGCTGCGCCAGTTCGAAAACCCAGCGAATCCGCTTGCACACGAGCAGACGACGGCCGAAGAAATCTGGCGTGACACGGATGGACAACTCGATTTTTTCATCGCAGGAATCGGCACCGGCGGCACGATCACGGGCGTGGCGCGCGCCCTGAAGCCCCGCCTACCCAATCTCAGGGTGATTGGAGCCGAGCCGACCGGCGCCGCAGTGCTGACGGGTGGCGAGGTTACCGGACACCGTATTCAAGGTATCGGCGCTGGGTTCATTCCCCAGGTCCTCGACCGATCGTTGATCGATGACGTCATCGCGGTGACCGAAAACGGCGCCGTAGCGGCGGCGCGGCGCCTGGCGCGGGCCGACGGCGTGTTGGCTGGCTTCAGTGCAGGTGCGGCGCTCGCCGCCGCGCTCGAAGTCCATCGGCGCGGAGCGCTGCGCGGCCGCGTCGTCATCGTGCTGCCGGACACCGGGGAACGCTACGCGTCGACGGAGTTGTTCCGGGCCTTGGCCGAATAGGACCCGAAACGGCTTCAACCTTCCGCCGTGAACCTCCGCGCTACCCGACGTCCGCCGGATCCACTCCCAGTTCACGCAGCTTCGCCGCGAGCACGTCGCCGCGCGTCCGCTCTTCCTCCGCGCGCGTCCTCTCCGCATCGGCGCGTGTCCGCTCCGCTTCGGCGCGTGCGTGTTCGGCTTCGGCAGGCGTCGGAAACAAATCGGCGCCGCTCGGATCCTTCGCTAGCCGCAGCGTACGGCCGAGTTTCGGGTGCTCGACCACCACCCAGTAGCCATCGAGCACCGTCGACTTGCACGCCTCCGGTTCGACTTCCTTGGCGTCGGACTGCGTGAGGTTCCGTTCGGCCAGGTCACCGTCGATGCGGTCCCAAATGCGCAGCGGCTGCGTCGGGGACGCGGGATCGTAGCGCACTAGCTCGACGATGCCGGCCACGTGATACTTCGCCAGTTTCTCGTCCAGAGCGCTCTGTGAGCGATCGCTGCTGCTCGCGAACTCAACCGCTAGCTCTGGGGCGCCGCGTTCCCACGTCTTCCAGCACGGAAACATTTCGTCCGGCCCCCCTGATTTGAGCATCACGTCCGGCGCCAGGCACTGCTTCGAACTACTCGCGTCCCAGTACACGAACTGATCGGAACCGATCCAGGCGCGCTCCCCGAACCCCAGCTGCAGCGCCTGGTACAGCAGCGTCCGCAGCTCCATGTGCTCGCCCTTTTCAGGCACGTCCGCCTCGGTCGGAAACTCGACCGGCACGATCGGGCGCAGGTAGCGAAAACGGGGCCGCTCGGCGGAACGGGCGAAGTCTGAATGCGACTGGGTCATAGGCTTTCGGGTCGGATGCGCGACAGTATAACACCGGGGACACGAGCTTCCATCGCCGCTCTCGGCGGCCAGCTGCGAGTTTTCCCGCACGGCCGCCTTTTCATCGTCTCATCGACGTTTCCGGGTCGACTGTTGGGCAACCCCGGTCGGGATACCGCGCCGGGTGGGCGCGGCTGCGGGACGCTCGGTGCTATGCGGTGTGGCCCGTGGCAACA
>JAUIKB010000069.1 GCA_030430975.1 Polyangia bacterium | reverse complement strand
ACATTAGGTTTCTCGTCAAGCGCCGCAAAGCCGTGAAGCTCGCAGCCAGTCTCGGCATCGCAGCGGTAACGCTAACAACCCTAGCGGTCACCGCAACGCACTGGCTGAAAAACTGGCTCTGGTACGGCGACCCGCTGTACCCCATGCTGCACAAACATCTGTCGCCGCAGCCCTGGACGCAGGATGCCGCTTTCTACACTGAAACGGTGTGGCGGGAGCAGCTTTGGCGCCCGCGCGGCCCGTTTCTGGACAAGTTGGTCGACTCGCTACAGGGCACGGTCACCTTTGCCTTCGTTCCACACGACTGGCCGACATTCCACGGTGCGGTACCGATCTTTGGATTCCTGTTCACGCTGACGCTGTTAGTTCTGCCCTTTCTCAAACGGACCCGCAGAGTCTGGGCCTTGTCGCTGTGTGCGCACGTCGGTGTGTTCGCTTGGTTTTGGACCTCCCATCAAGACCGATATCTGCAGCTATTAGTGCCATGGATGGCGGTCACTGTTGCGGCGACGCTCACCTTGTCATGGCGAACGGCGCAGGTCGCTCGGCCGGTGATCGTAGCGCTCGTCGCCGTCCAAACCTTGTGGGGGCTGGACGCGTATTTCACCGGCACGCACGTTTACCTGAAGCAATCACCGATCGAGGCGACGGCGGCCCTGGCGCGGACCGGACTTCAGAAGAAGTGGAGCGAGCGCTTCCGGGTGTTCGGAGCCTGGCCGATACTGGGGCGTAACGTCGGCCCGAACGGCAAGGTCGTCGTCCACGAGCTACAGGATCATATGGGGCTCGGAACGGCCTCGATATCAGATTGGCTGGGTTGGCAGGGCGGCATCAGCTACGGGCGAATGCGCAGCGCGCGCGACACCTATCGACTCTTGAAAGGTATGGGGGCAACGCATCTAGTGTGGCGCCGATTCCACAGCGCAGACTGGAACAGCGTCGCCGGGGACGTACGATTCTTCGAGCTTGCCACGCGGTACACGACCAAACGCGACTTTGTCAAAGGCCATGTGCTCGCGGTCTTGCCCGATCAGGAACCGCCGGCCAACGAAGACGAGAAGGTGCTGTCCCTGACGTGTGACGATACATATGCACCCGGCATCTATCTCGTCAACGATATGACGGTTCCGCGCTGGAGGACTCCGGCCATGTATAATCCGGAAAGAAAATCTATCTCGCCGCCCGTCTTTGAGTACCCGCCCCCGCGCACGCCCGTCGACGAGGAGATGAGCGACCTCGAGATAGGACAACTGGCGAATAAGGTGAACTATGTTGTTGTGCAGCGAACGTGCTTTGCAACAAATCCGCAAACCGAGTGGCTCGCCAAGCTCGAGTACGTCGCGGCGCGCGGCCTGACCCAGATCTGGGTTCGCACCGGACGCACTCCGCAGGCACCAAACCTCATCAAGTTGTTGCCAGCACCGATGCCTTTGCGGCAGCCCGTTCGCTAAATACGCCGCGCGAGCTGCCTCGCCTCACGTACGACGTCCGGAATTCCGAAGCCACGGTAGGCCGCGCCGGTCACGAACAGGCCGGGCTGAGAGTTTAGGCTTTCAAAGATCGTTGCCACCCGTGCCTCGTGCCCGACGTTGGGCTGAGGGCTCGCGCGCATGTAGCGGAACACGCGCGACTGCAGCGGCTCCCCGATCGATCCGAGCAGCCGCTCGAGTTCGGACTTCGCCAGCGCGGTCAGCTGTGCGTTATCGAGTTCTTCAACCAACGTGGGATCGCGCATTCCACCGAAGAATGCGCGCAGGGCGATCACCCCCTCCGGCGCACGGCCTTCCCACTTGCTGGAGATAAACGTGCCGGCCAGCAGCCGTCCCTCGCCGGGCGGGACAATGAAGCCGCTGCCCGAGCACGGATGCTGAACATTGGCGGCGCGAAGCGCAAAGTACACCGTAGCGGTCGACGCGTATTCGATTCCCCTGAGCTGGTGCGCGAACGAATCATCGGTGACGATCGCGGCGGCTCGGTGCGCGGGCACAGCGAGCACTACGATGTCGGCGAACTCGCGCGAGGCATCCGCGAGGACCGCAGCAAACCGGCCGTCACTCAACCGCTCGATACGCTCGACGGCCGCTTCGGTTGCGACGACGCCGGACGGCAGTGAATCCGCCAGCGCCTCGACGAACGTCGACATCCCACCGCGAAAAGACACGAACGGACTCGGCTTTGACGTGCTGGCCGATAGCGCGCGCCGCAAACGACTCAGCCTCGAGCCGACTGGCTTCAGACCCGCCCGCCCTTCGAGCATGCCGAGCACTAAGCTTCCGTGTTTGCGTTCCATGTCGACCAGCTGCGGGAATGCAGACTCGATGCTGAGCTGCTCCACGTCGCCGGCGTGGATGCCTGACAGAAGCGGCCCTGCAAGCTCGCGCGTCGCTCCAGATCCAATGCGCCGCTCGAGAAACGTAGCCACCGACTCGTCGCCGCCACCGCCGCGTGGAACGAACGGCTCCACAATGGCCCGCGCCTTGGCGGCCGTGCTGAGCAAAGGTGACCCCAAGAAGGCAACCGGGTCCGTCGGAACCCCGAGCGCCATGCCCGGCGGCATACGAACCAACCGACCGCGCTTGACCATGAACACACGCGAGGCTCCGCTGCGTGGCGACATCATCTGGTCGCCCAGTCCAAGCTCCCGCGCGAGTTCTGCGGCCCACGGCTTGGTGTGCAGAAACGAGTCGGGCCCCGACTCGATAATCAGTCCTTCGGTGCGTTCGGTTTGGATGTTCCCGCCAAGGCTCGAACTCGCCTCCAACAACCGGACCTCGTGCTCACCGCGCTGCGTCAGCTCGCGCGCCACCGTCAGGCCGGCCACCCCGCCGCCGACGATCAGAACCCGGAGCTTATCGTCGCGACTTTGCATGCACGTACTCGACGACGTGGGAGACGGCCTCGGGGGGTGTCGTCGGCAGGATCCCGTGGCCGAGATTGAAGATGTGTCCGTCCCGTCCGTCCGCCGCCGCGAGGACCTCGTCTACGCGCTTTTCCAGCAGTGGCTTGGGAGCGTTGAGCAACAGCGGTTCGAGATTGCCTTGAACCGCGCGGTCGTAACCGATGCGTTTCCAAGCGTCTGCCAGCGGCGTACGCCAGTCGACACCGATAACGGTCCCGCCGGCATCACGCTGCAACTCGAGAAGCGACGCCGTTGCGGTACCGAAGTGAATCACCGGCACACCTAACGTTTCAATATCCCCAAGGATATGCTTGACGTGAGGGAGAATGAAATCGGCATAGTCCGCCTGCGAGAGCGCGCCCGCCCAGGAATCGAACAGCTGGACAGCTTGGGCCCCCGCAGCGACCTGGGCCCGTAGATAGCGGCGTACCACCTCGGAGAGCTTGCTCATGAGCTCCGCCCACAGCTCCGGCTTTTGATACATCATCATCTTGGTGAGCGCGTAGTTGCTGCTCTTGCCGCCCTCGATGAGGTAGCTAGCAAGCGTGAACGGCGCGCCCGCGAATCCGATGAGCGGCGTCTTGCCCTCAAGCTCGCCGCGAATCGACCGGATCGCGTTCATGACGTATCCGAGCCCGTCCTCCGGATCGATGATCTTGAGCTTGGCTACGCCAGCTTCATCGCGGATCGGGTCGAAGACCTTTGGACCCTCGCCTTTCGCGAATTCGAACGGCGCTCCCATCGGCTCAAGAGGTAGCAAGATATCGGCAAACAGAATCGCCGCGTCGACACGATGCGCGCGGATGGGCTGCAGCGTGACCTCGGTCGCAAGTTCGGTGTTGCGGCAAATCTCGAGCAACGTATGGCTCTTGCGGATGTCGCGATACTCCTGCATGTACCGACCGGCTTGGCGCATAAACCAAACCGGCGTGCAGTCCACAGGCTCGCGACGACAGGCGCGCAGAAATCGATCCCACATGACAGGGTCGTAACGCAGCGCCTGTCGGCCGTCTACGAGTGACGTCGACGGTCCGCTACTGAGCGGGCGTGCCAGCCGGGCTGGTGACTTCGGCGTGCGGGGCGGTCTCGCCGGCTTTAGCGCGCTGCTTCATCTCGTACTTGGACGGGCACTTGGCGAGAATCTCGGTCGCCTCGAAGTGGCCTTCCTCGGTGAGCTTGCCGGTGGCGGTGACCTGAACGTCGACCTCCGGACGGTCGCGGAATGTGTCTGGCACCACGCACTGCGCGTATCGCATGTCGAGGCGCTTGCCGTTCTTTTCCAACGTGAACCGGTACTCACACGGGTTGTCGCGCCGCTTGAGCGAACCTTTGACCAGGGTGCCTTCGACCCGCAGGCTTCTCGCGTGGAGCCGCGCCTTGTTGCGCGTCTCCTCGCTTGCACCGCTGGCAGCCGCAGCCTTAAGCGACGCGTGTTCCTGGACCAGGTCGTCAACGCCGCGTGAATAGACTGCCTCGTCCTTGAACGAGGTGAACACCAAAGCCAGCACACCGGCGGCGATCACGAGGAGTCCGATCAACAGGCCGATATTGCGTTTAGGTGTCTCGGCCGTCGCCGGTTTGGTGACCGCCTCGACCTGTTCGGTATCCACAGCATCGACGCCATCGTCATCGACGCCATCATCAGCAGCGGCAGCCAGCTCATCATCCAGGCGCGACATTGTCTTGAGAGCGTAGTGCCGGGACTCGCCACACGCAACGGCACGCCCCCCTCTCAGGCGGATTGGCCCGATAATCCCGCATTCTGTACTCGGGGCTGCTAGGCAGAGCCTGATAGGGTCACCCGGTGCATCCGCGCTATCTCGATCCGCTCGCGCTCGATCGCGACATCCGACGCGCCGCCGGCCGGTGGCGGCGGTGGCGACGCGACCTGCGCGCGATCGCGCGCGGCACGGCGAGCAGCACCCTTGAAGAACTCGGTAACCCGCTCGCGTTATCGCGCGACGTCACGGGGCAAACCGCGTTCGGCGAGATCAGCGAACGACCCGACGGCGACCCGCTGCGCCAGCCACTGCTCCGCTGGGTTTATCGCCTAGCCGAACAACGCATCAATGCCGCCGCCATCCTCGCCGACTGCGAGGCGCGGTACGCCGTGCAGCACGCGGTACAACAACCCGAGGCGACCCAGCTGAGCGTCGGGGACATGCTGCGCCGCGGCTATGCCCACACCGATCTACGCGAGGCGTGGCTGGTCGCTGTCGCAAGCTTCGGTCAGGCCGCGGCGAGGCAACACCAAGTGCTCTGGGAACGCAGACAGGAGATCGCGAGCCGCATGAGCCTCGACGCGCCAGATGCGATCGAGCTGCCTAGCGGCAACCCAGACGCGGTCGCAGACGCCGCGGTCGCCGGATCTCAGACGCTATGGGACGCCGTTCAGCCGAACGGGTTGACGGACCTGCTCGAGAAGTCGCTGGGCCGCGCCGCGACTCACGGCTGGCCCGGACGGTTGACCCCAGCGTCACTAGCGGGGCTGCTGCGCGGCAACGTCCTGCTGCAGCACGTCAACATCGACCTAGGGCTACTGCCGGCGACCTGGGGTGGCGCTAGCTTTTTACGCGGCCTCGCCCGGCTTGGGGCGGCGGTTCACGATGGGCTAGCGCCGCGCGATCAGCCGTTCGTCGTCGCCTTCGACCCGTACGGGCTGGATCGAAGCACGCTCGGCGCGACCCTGGCCATGCTCCCGCTCACAAAGCCCTTCGCGCGCCGCACGCTCGGTTTGTCCGGCAATGCGGTCAGCGATCACCTGCGCTCGGTGGCGTTCTCGATCTTGCTAGAGCTGCGACTCGCCGCGATCAGGGTGCGACTCCGACGCAGCGCGCTTCGGGGGGCACAGGCGTTTATGGGCGCTGCGGTTGAACAAAGCGAGACCGTACTGAACTGTCCGGTTAGACCAGAGCTTGCAGGCCTGCTGCCGCGCGTCAGAGTCGACGCCCCGCACCGTTTGCTCGCCCTGTGCATGGCGGCGCGGCGTCATCATCAGTTCCGAGAGGCCTACGACGACGACTGGTACCGCGACCCCCGCGCCGCCGAACAGCTGCGGGAGGAATGTTCGCTGCCCCCCGCCATGTACTACGCACAGGACGACGTGCTGCAAGGACTCGATCTACTGATCCGGGAGCTGTCTGCCGCGCTCGGTTGAGTCCAAGCTAGAACCCGGAATCATCCACCGGCCCGGAACCGATTCCGGTCGACTCTAGGTGGTACTTGAAACCGAACACAATAGTCGTGGCGGCGTCTCCACTGACGATTCTGCGCACACCGAGTTCAGCGGAAAACTGCTTGTCGATATAGCCGAGACCGGCGCTCACACCGTGGCTCAACGCACCGTCATCGTAGCGATACCCTACCCGCAGCGGGTAGTTGTTACCTGCAAGAAATTCGAAACCGGCCATGAACCGACTCTTGGTCGAGCCCCAGGTATCGAAGTCCGCCACGCCGTCGATCTCGAGACTGAACTGGTCGGCGGCGTAACCTGCACCGCCACCCACGGATGTGGGCATGAAGCCGTGCCCCGGATTGTTCAGGTTGTTACCTACAAGTCCGAAGTAGACTTCTTTCGAAGGCTGCACGGTGACGCCCGCGTCAAACCCGATCTCTTTAACGATGTTCTCGTCCTTCAATCCTCCAGCCGCAAGGCTGTCGCCTAGGGGACCGTCGCCATCCTCTTCGAGCCACAACACCCGACCCCCTAAACCGAGACGCAGCGCCTGGGAGAACGGGTAGGCAAGCGCAAACCGCAGGTCGGTAGCCTGCCGGTCAACACCATCTGGGTCTTGGCGGGTCCAGGTTCCGCCGATACCGCCGGCGATGTGGGATCGACTGACAATCGAGTCGACCGCGGCGGCTCCGTAGCTTTGGCGACTCGCTTCGGGCCAAATCTGGGCGATCGCCGCCAGATGATAGATGCGCACCGCGGCCATGTTGGCTGGGTTCGTAAACAGTGCGTCTGTGCTCTGCCCGGTGGCTCGGAGCGCGCCGCCCAGCGCCACGTATCGCGGGACTTCTATTTCACCGTAGTTGTAACCAACCTCCGGCGGAAGCTCGCTACGCTCGGCTGCAGCGCGGGTTGCCACGCCAAAAACCGCCAGAAATCCCGCTCCGGCGACCAGTCGTTTGAGCGAATTAACGCCTTTCAACCGTGACCGGCGCGTTCCCGAATTCCGGATGGGTCTGCCGGGCGCTGAGCTCAGCTTCAAGAGGGTTTTCGGCACTGCGACTCAGCTAGCGGCCCTGGCCGAAGTGGGCCAACAAAACGACCTGAAGCCGGAGTTCACCCGTTGGCGTCCAGCCGGACGAGCGCACTGCGGAATTTCACGACACACCATGCTGCGGGACTCACCTTGTCGCGCCCGACGCTCCGCCCGTTTATTTCCCACAGGATAACTAGCCAGCAGCATTGGCCGCTCGTCGCCGTCGCGCCTAGGCGCAGTTCGCCGCGCCGATCAAGTGAGTCTCGAATGACTCACAAAACGCGCCTTTTAGCGGGTTTTGTGCCTTCGCCTCTTGACTTAGCGATCGGCGGTCTTTGATGCCGACTGAGAGATGGCACTGAGCCGGCAGCCTAGAAAGTGGCGTGGTCTTTGGTACTTGCGCACCGCCCGTCTAAGTCGACTCGGCGAAAGTACTGTTCCATCTGGGTGACACGATAAGAATTCAGGTTGTTTGATGCTGGATCCGCAGTTACGAAAAATCGTCCATTGAAGTCCCGGTGAATGCGGTGCTAGCTCGGCTCTCGCTCTGTTGGTGGTTGGGGGCCCCGGGCACGACCCAAGGCTGCTCGTCACCAACTAGTCCACAGTACCCAATCTCTTACCCACTGCTGCAGGCGCGTGATCCACAGCCTGTGGATAACCTGGGGTTGACTGCTGCCAGTCGCCCCCCGCACGAATGGACGACTCGAAAGCGGAATGGGAACCCAAGATACCTGGCAATCAGCCCTCGACCACACGCGCGCGCTTTCACCGGCGTCTTTTGAGCAGTGGTTTTCAAGCGTTCAGTTTGAATCCCTTGAGAATAAGACGCTGACGCTCACCGCTCGGGACGAGTTCGTTCGCGATTGGGTGAAAACCCACTTTCTCCCGGCGCTCGTCGAGCAACTCGAGCAACAACTGGGGTCTGGCATCGCCGTGGAGTGGCAAGTGGACTCCGACTTGCCGCGGCCTGTGTGTGATCCGCCGGTAAAAGCTGCCCCGGTGCCGGCGCCGACCAGCAGTCGACGCATCTCGCGAGTCCCGCCGCGCTCGGTGAAGCGCGAGCTCCGTGAGGTACTCAATCCTAAGTACCGCTTCGACCAGTTCGTCGTCGGCCCATCCAACGAGTTGGCATTTGCTGCCGCTGCCAGCAGCGCTGACGCCAACGGTCCCAAGTACAACCCGCTCTTCATCTGCGGCGGCACCGGCCTCGGCAAGACCCACCTCGTGCACGCGATCGCGCACCACGTCCTCGACGAGCGACCGAACGCCCGGGTGGTTTACGTCTCTGCAGAACGGTTCACCAACGAGTTCATCGAAGCGCTCCAGCACCAGCGAATGGACGAGTTCCGAACGCGTTATCGGCGCGAGTGTGACGTGCTGTTGCTCGACGACATCCAGTTCCTCGCTGGCCGTGAGCAGACACAGGAAGAATTCTTTCACACGTTCAACGCGCTTCACGAAGCCGACAAGGCGATCGTCGTGACGAGCGACAAGTACCCGCAGCAGCTTCAGAAGATGCCAGAGCGGCTGGTGTCTCGCTTCACTTCCGGTCTGGTCGCCGACGTCCAGGTGCCGCGCCTTGAGACGCGCGTCGCCATCGTTAAGAAAAAGGCCAGCTTGGAGAAGATTCCACTTCCGGACGAGGTCGCCGTGCTGCTGGCTCAGCACGTCCAGAGCAACGTCCGCGAGCTCGAAGGGGCGCTGATTCGCTTAGCGGCCAAGTCGTCGCTTACGGGACGCACCATCGACTACGACTTCGCCAAAGCGGAGATCGCCTCGGTTGCGCCGCGACGGCCGGAGCTCATGAGCGTCGCGGACATCCAGCGCGCTGTCTGCAATCACTTCCAGATGACGAACGCAGAGCTTCTGAGTAAGGACCGTCACAAAAGCGTCGCATTTGCGCGCCAGGTCGCGATGTATCTGTGCCGCCAGCGACTCCGCTGCAGCTTCCCGGAACTCGGCCGCGCATTCGGCAACCGCGACCACACGACTGTCATGTCGGCTGTCCGCCGCGTCGAAGCACTAAGGCAAAAAGACCCACAGGTGAACGCTCACCTGGAGGCTATCGAGCAGAGCCTGATCGCTTCCGACTAGCGAAACGACGTCTACTTGACGGTCGTGCTAACGCCGCCAGGGGCGCGCACGGGCACCGGCTCGCGTGTCGGCCCGTGTGAACGAAGCGCCGCCCGGTAGGTCAGTCCACGCCGCTGCCCTCGTCTCAGTCCGCCAAACTCAGAGACGGCGACCTTCGGTAACTGCCAAGAGGGCTGCGACGCTCCCGGAAACTGGCCGAGCTCCGTCGCCACGCGCCGAGTCACGGCGGCCACCACCTGCGCCGCCGCCGGGCCGAGACTCGATCCGTAGGCGAAGGTCGGATCCGACTGCGATCGGACATGCTCACGCAGCAGCGACCGCCCATTGCGCATCAGCTGCCAGTCGCCTTCGAGTAGCGCCGCCCAGCCCGGCCCTTTGCGGGTCGGGTCGACCGTGTCCAGGGCGACCTGAACTTGGAGCACCAGCTCGTGCGGCGCGATCGCATCCCCGCGGCGTCGAACGCGGATGTCGTCGAAACGCTTGCTCAGCGCTCGGCGGAGCGACACCTCGATCGCGTCATGCACCTGCTCGAAGCACATCGGGCGCCGCCCAGCATGCTCGATGCACTGGGTATCGGGCGTCATCGGATCCAACTCCACCCAGAGCCGGCCCGTGTCTGCAACCACATCGGTGACAGGTGAAGGTGGAAGTGGGACCACGTGTGCGCGGTGCATGTCGACGCACCCCCAAGCGGCCAGTGCAGCCGCCACCAAACCGACCCGCGATACGTCGATGCTCTTCACACCCGCATCTTAGAAAGCGCGTCCCAAAGCACCCCAATTTCCTGTTGCATTCGGCACAGCCGTCGACGAAGAATTCTTTTTCTTAACGGACAGTTAGCACCGCTTACTTAAGGGCCTGCTAACCTAAAACTAGCGTTTGGGTACCGGGGTCCTATATTGAACTCATATGGCAGATCTACGGCAACTACATCGGTACATGACCGACCGCCGCCGGGTTCTGCTGGAAGACGGCCGCGTGGGACGCATTGTCCGGGTTGATACCAACTTCCCGGCGCGCAACACCACCGTCTCCATCTGGACGGATTCATCAGAGGGCCCTGGCGTCACCAAGGTAGGACTTGGACAAGTCGTCGGCCTCGACAAACAATCTGCATGAGTCCAGCCCACGGGTGCCTGAGCTGCCAGTTCACAAGACGGTAGCCAGGCCCCGGGCGGCGGAATTGCTCTTTGGTCGGCCGTTAGCGTCGCGGCTCAGCGGCGCCTCGCTACGGCTTCGCCGTGTGTCCAACTCTGGTGTCTGTTGGGTGGTCGCGAAATTCGGGACTCCGACTCCGACAGAACGGCTTGCGCCTTCGCTTCGCTCGCCGCCGGTGCCGCGAGCCGGGGCTGTTATGGGACTGGCCGGCTTTGGTTTGCTTCGGCGGCTGGACGAGGAGTGTTCTTCTCTTGGCTACCTTGAGGCTGCCATGGGCCTCGTTGCTGTACAGGGTTCCCGGCTTCGCCGGCGCTGCGCGCCCTGGACAGCGCCTCGAGCCCACGGCGGTGGGGGTGCATGTTGAGAATCATCACAGACATCATTCACTACAACCGCAACCTGCAACCCGTCATCGGCCGCATCGCTCGACACGACCGCAACCTGGCGGATCAGATTCGGCGTTCCGCACAATCGGTGGCGTTGAACACCATGGAGTCGACGGCGCGCGTGGGCGGCGATGCGCGGCAACGGCTGCGCACGGCGCTTGGCGAAATCCGCGAAACGCGGATGGCGCTCCAACTCGCCGATGCGCTCGGGTACGTCCCGTTCGTACGCTGAACTCGACAACGTCGCTGACAAGATCACCGCTACGTTGTGGAAACTCGCTCGGGTGCGCACCGGTTGACCGACCCGGGCGGACGGTTCGCACCGTCCGCCCGCCGGATCGTCAGCGCGGTCGCGCCAGTTTCCAGATCGTGGCGGTGATGATGTCCGCGAGCCGGTCAACATCCGGTGGCACCTGCAGGTAGCCGAGCGCCTGAGCCAGCATCAGCGCCCCGCGCGTCTCACGGATTTCCCCGAGCGCGGTTTCGAAACGTTCGCGTCGGTGTCCGCCCGACCGCCCGACGGATTCGTGCATGTTAAGGAACACGGACTGAGACGAGCGGTGCACCTGTTTCGCGAGATTCGCATCGTGCCGAGCGATGACGCGAATCAGCGGCTGAAGTTGACGAATGAGTATGAGGATGTCGTTGTTAATGCGTAGCATGCGACTCCACAGCTGGAGGCTCGAGGCTTCTGTCAAGGGCGCAACGCGCCGGGCGCAGCCCGGGAACCCTTGACAGAAACGAGGCCTCCGGCAAACTAACGAAGCAAGCAGTCAATATACCAAACGGTAACTACCCG
>JAUIKB010001124.1 GCA_030430975.1 Polyangia bacterium | reverse complement strand
GCCCGCATCGGGTACGACTACCTCAACCTCCGTATCGCTCGCGGCGACCGGCCACACGGTGTGGGTTCGCTCGCCACCCACGAAGCCAACGGCTACGCCGCAACCGAGACCCGTTCCCGTGAGGATCAAGCGATCTCCCGGCCGCGCGGCGTCCCTCACCGTGCCATCCGGCAACTCAACCCGGGCACTGGTCAGCACACCGAATTGGTCGACCACCCCCGCCGCTGTTACCGCGTCGGCGGCCCGCAAACGCTCGCCATCGTAGCGATCGACCAAGCCGTCACCGTCGTCATCTTCGTCGGTGTAGTCCGGCTTGCCATCGTCATCGGTATCGACCGGGGCGAAGTCCAGCTCGCCCCACTCATCGCGGTCGAGCAGTCCGTTGTCATCGCTATCGTCGTCGCCGAGCCACGCCGGCCCGACGCCCTTGCCCGTCAGCTTCTGCGCCGCGGGTGGGTTCGCCGTACAAGCGACCCTCGTCGTGGTTTCTCCAGGGGTCGGTTCCGGATCGTTGCCAGCCTCGTCTTCACCCGAACAGGCCGACGTGCTCGTCGCAATCAGCAACAAACACACGCCGGTCAGCAGCTTCAAGTTTCCCATCCCAAGTCCCCTCCGAAACAACCCACGCAAACCTAGCACGGCGCGCGCTACCCACCAGAACGACGGTGGCGCGTGAACCGTCCCCGGGCAGTTCGATCACTTTGTGATCGAAGCACGCGTTCGATGCTGGGACCGCTACCGCCAATCGCACCGTTTCGTCATCGTCCGCCACCGGCCCCGGGTTGTTGCAACAGTATGCCCTGACCACCGCACCGCCCCGGAGTCGGGCGCCTGTCGGTTCGGCCATCGCACAGCCGAGGGTAGACGGGCGCTATTTTCTAACCAATTGCTCCACGCTCACAACCGTGTCGTCGGTCGCGGTAGCGTCGCTCTTGAGCGACCTGTCTAGTAAATGCGTCGGCCGCACATTGCCCAGCGCTGCGAACAGATTGCCGCGCACGTTCGGATTCTCGCGGGTCATATCCGCGATGAGCCTCTTGATGCGCTGACGCTGTAAATTGTCCTGCGATCCGCACAAGTCGCAAGGAATGATCGGAAACTGCTGTTCCTGCGCGAACGAGGCGATGTCGGCCTCGTCGCAGTAGATCAGCGGACGGATGACGATGTTGCGCTGATCGTCCGAGACGAGCTTCGGCGGCATCGCTTTGATCTGACCGGAGAAGAACAGATTCAACAAGAGCGTCTCGGTGCTGTCGTCGCGGTGGTGCCCGAGCGCGATCTTGGTGGCGCCGATCTCTTCCGCCACGTTGTAGAGCACGCCGCGCCGCAGCCGGCTACAGAGCGAGCAGTATGTTTTTCCTTCAGGTATCTTTTCTTGAACGATCGAATACGTGTCTTCTTCTATGATCCGAAATGCGTAGCCGTGCTCCTGCAGATACGTCGGCAATACGTCCTTGGGAAAACCGGGGTGCCCTTGATCCAAGTTGACCGCAGTAAGCCTGAATTGAAACGGCGCACGCTGACGCACCACCTCGAGCAGATGCAGCATGGCGTACGAGTCCTTGCCGCCGCTCAGGCACACCATCACGTGATCGTCCGCTTCAAGCAGGTCGAAATCGCCGCTGGCGCGCGCAACATTGGCGGCCAGGCGCTTTTCTAAGCGGCTTGAGGAGCGACTCGACACGCATCGGACCGTACTGGCTTAGGACCCGCGCGCAACGACTTTCCGCGTCCCCGAGCCACTGTACGCTTGGCTGATACGGCCGTAGCTTGTGCGCATGGCGAAACCGTTTCAGCGCGGCCCCTTCTCGAAGCTTCCGAATGTGCCTCCCGCCGCTCACGCAGACGCGGAAACCACGAAGCGGCGCGTCGAGATGACGTCCAGGCACTTCGGCGAAATGCGAGCCTTCGTCCGCGAACTTGGCGACGGCCCCCCGCTGCTTCTGATCCATGGGCTCATGACGACCGGCTACTCCTGGCGATACGTGATCGGAGATCTGGCAAAGACTTACCGCGTGGTCGCCCCTGACTTGCCGGGCGCCGGCCGCACCGAGACGCGACCGGGACTGCGCTACGACGCGGCATCACTCGCTGACTGGATCAGCGAATTCGCCGAGGCGACCGGGATTCGAGGTTGCCGGGCGATCGGCAAC
>JAUIKB010001123.1 GCA_030430975.1 Polyangia bacterium | reverse complement strand
GTCGGTGTCCGAAACTAGCGACGAAACCCAGCCAAAGCCTCCCGCCAGCGACGCTGCTGCCGACGCCGATGCGGCGACTCAAGACGGTCACGAAGTCGCCCGCAAAGCGGGCCGCGGCGGACTGGCTGTGGCGGGCGCAAAGATCTACTTCATCGTGGTCGGGCTTGTGCAGCAGATCGCGCTGCCGCAAGTGCTGGGCGCTGCCGGTTACGGCGCCCTGTCACGCGTCCTGAGCATGGCCAGCATCGCGTACAACCCGATCGTACTTACGTCCATCCAGGGCACCAGTCGAGCGATAGCGCAAGCAACCCCCGAAGAGGAGCCGGCCGCGATCCGCCGCACGTTGATCATTCACGTGCTGCTCGCCGTACTGGCAGCGCTAGGCTTCGTGGCGATCGCCCCGATGGTCGCCAACGCGACCGGCGCGCCGCACATCATCACGTCGCTTTACATCGTCAGCGGCGTGCTGCTCCTGTACGGCGTCTACACCCCGTTCGTCGGTGTGTTGAACGGGCGCAAGAAGTTCCTGCACCAGGCGGGTCTCGACGCTGGCTACGCCACGTTGCGCACGATCGGCCTGATCGGTGGTGGTTGGTGGTTCGCGAAAAAGTACAGCCTCGGGGTGGAAGGCTCGACGGTCGGGTTCGTTTCCGCCGCCGGCCTGATCTGTTTGATCGCGGGATCGATGGTGGGCCTCGGCCGCGCCGGCAAGGGCGGCCCGACCGTCAAGGAACACCTGAAGTTCATCGCACCGCTGTTGATCGGACAGATCCTGTTCAACCTGCTATTGCAGGCGGACCTGCAGCTCGTCGGTTACTTTGCGTCCAAAGCCGCAGCGAGCGCTGGGCTACCGCTGACGGACGCTGACAAGCTGGTCGGCGCGTACCGCTCCACTCAGCTGTTTTGTTTCCTACCTTATCAGCTGCTGATCGCGGTGACGTTCATCCTGTTCCCGATGCTCGCTGCGTCGCATAAGGACGGCGACATGGAAGCTGTCGCGCGCTACGTGAAGACCGGCGTGCGCCTGGCGATGGTACTGGCAGGTGCGATGGTCAGCGTAACGTCCGGGCTCTCCGGACGCCTGATCGACTTGGTTTTTCCGGGCACGGGTTACGCGCAGCTGGGGGGGCAGTCGATGCAGATCCTTACGCTTGGATTTGGTGCCTTTGCGATCTTCGGCATCTTGATCACGGTGCTCAACAGCCTGAAGAAAGAGTCGGCGTCGATGGCGCTCACCGGACTGGCGTTCGCCCTGGTGGTCGTCGTGTGTTTCGTCATCGTGCCCGGGGCGGAGTTCGGCCCAGGGCTGCTGATTCGCACAGCCATCGCAACCACCACTGGCCTGTTGGCGGCCGCGCTCACCACTGCCTTCTTAGTGTATCGGACGGCCGGCGGCGTGGTGGCGCCGCTCAGCTTGGTGCGCGTGCTCGCTGCGCTCGCCATCGCCATCACGGCCGGGCGCTTCATGCCCGCCGGGGGCAAGGTCATGACGATCGTCTACGCGCTGGTCGTCGGCGTGGTCTACCTCGTCGTGCTGCTCGCCACGCGGGAGCTAACCAAAGACGACCTAGGCATGGTGCTGGCAGTCGTGCGCAAGAAGAAGGCTTAGCGCAGCGCACTCCGGTCGCCCGCATGAGCACACAGCGCGACTTGACCGGAGCACAAAAGGTGACGCGCCCGAAGTGAGGGAGCACTCGGACGCGTCGGCCGCTCGCGGATGATTGGGGGCGCCGCGAGCAGCGCTGAGCTGGCGGTTAGAAAATCTCGAGCTCGTTCACGCGACCGAACTGAGGCTGGTTGTTGGGTCCCTTCCAGGCAACCAGCCGCACTCGCTTGGTCGCCACCATGCCGAAGCTCGTCGTGCGCCGAACATCCGTATTATTTTCCACGAACTCAAGGCGAATCCAGTTCTGCCCGTTGTAATACTGCAGGTCGTAGTCTCGCAGCGCATAGCCGGATGTTGTCGACATCCGCACCAAATCGATGGCTCGACATTCGTTCCACGTCAGCTCGACCCACTTGGGCAGCGACCCGCTGTTGGTCCAGCTATTACTGCCACCGAGCGCCGTGCTGAGGCTGCCGTCGTTCGTCCGGCTGGCGCTGTAGCCGTTGTACGTAGACTCCGCCGTCGCGGTCGCGTCCAGCGCCAGCCGG
>JAUIKB010001122.1 GCA_030430975.1 Polyangia bacterium | reverse complement strand
TTCATTGAACGATGACGTCCGGATACCGGGCGGGTACTCTGCCCACGGTGACCGAACAACCACAGCCCGCGGTCGCCGTGGCCTCCGGTCGAACGCCCGGCTTCGACGTATCTCGGGCGCTTGCCGTGTTCGGCATGATGATCGTCAACTTCGAGGCCAAAACCAACGCCAGCGTCGCGGGCCTTGGATGGCTCGAATGGTTGTCTAATCGCCTCGAAGGACGCGCTGCCGCTCTCTTCGTGATCCTGGCAGGAGTCGGCATCTCTCTGCGATCCCGCAAGACGATCGGTGGGGCTCCGAAGGAGCTGGGGTTCGAGCGCCGTGCCCTGCTCAAACGAGCGCTGATCCTGTATCTAGCCGGCCTGCTGAATCTTCACCTCTGGGATTGGGACATCCTGCACTTCTATGGCGTTTACCTAGCGGTGGGCGCGCTGCTGCTAGCCGCCCCGAGCGCAGCGCTATGGGTGTGCGCCGGGATTTGCGTCTTGGTTCAAATCGGCCTGGGGCTGCGCCTCAACTACGACCAAGAATTCGATCAGTGGACGCCCACCGGCGCGGTTTGGGACATGATTTTCGGGGGTCTGCACCCGGTGTTCCCATGGCTCGCGTTTCTTCTGATCGGCATGTGGCTAGGCCGACAGGACCTACGACAGACCGCGGTCCGCCGCCGAATCCTCATTGCAGCGCTCTGCGTGATGGGCGCCGGTGAGCTGCTCGACACCGGCGCAGGACGATTCCCCGGTGTATTGGCGCTGTCCCCGCAGCTGCGACCGTGGCTGTCCTCGTGGCCCAGGCCGCCCTACCCCAACTTCGTGATATCCGCGGGAGCGACAGCGATCACGATCATCTGCATCGTCATCGGCGCGACTCAGTCGCGAGCGGGCTCTCGATGGGTGCTCGCGCTGAGTGCCACGGGCCAGCTGGCACTGACACTCTACGTCGGACACGCCATCGCGATCCTAGTGCCGCTACAACACGGGCTTCTGTACGAGGCCTCGCTGGCCACTATCTGGATCTACACGCTCGTCCTGTACACCATCGCAGTCGCCGCCGCGTGGTGGTGGCGTCGGCGGTACGCCCAGGGACCACTGGAAGGGTTCATCCGGCAAGTCACCGGGCGCGTGTCGGCCGCGCCCTGGGGCGGCGCGCTGATCGTTGAACCGCGACCAACATCGAAATCGGACTAGCAGCCTGTCGATTTCGTATCCAGCAGTTGCCGGGCTGGCCGACAAGGCGCACATTGCTGCAACGTGATCAGTCTTACGACAGTCGGGTCTTGCGGCGTGCTGATCGGCTCGATTTCTCTGGCTGGCTGCACCCGCTGCGAGAGTTCTCATGCCGGCGCCGACGGCACCCTCGCGGCCGGCGCCAGCGCCAAGTGGGTGACGATCAAAGCTGACGAAACCGTAGTCGGATCGCCGGAAACGGAGCTGTGTCGCGACCCGGACGAGGCGCGCGCGGAGGCGTCCATCACGGCCGGCTTCGCACTGTCGTCGCTTGAGGTAACCCAAGCTCAGTTCAGCAAAGCCCTCGGCTACAATCCGTCGTACCACCGCGACTGTGCGAACTGCCCAGTCGACAGCGTGACCCACGCCGAAGCCCGCGCCTACTGCAACCAACTATCCGACCAGGAAAACCTCGCGAAGTGTTATCGCTGCTCGGGCAAGCGCGACGACTTGCAGTGCGAACCGCTGCCTGGCGCGTGCCGTGGATATCGGTTGCCCACCGAACTCGAGTGGGAGCACGCGGCGCGCGCCGGCACGCTGACCGCCACACCTGGCGGCGCGATTACCGAATGCATGGGACGGGACGAAGCCGCCAGCGGCATCGGCTGGTACAAGGCGAATTCCCTCGGAACGTCACACGGCGTGGGCACCAAGCGCCCAAACGAGTGGGGACTGCACGACATGCTTGGCAACGTGTACGAGTGGGTAGAAGACTGGTACGCAACCGAACGGGACGTCGCGAAGCAACCGAGGGGCCCCGACAGCGGCACCGAACGCGTGATGCGCGGCGGCTCCTGGTACCACAACGCCGAACACGGCCGCTCGGCGAATCGTCAGGCATTCCGTCCGGAAAAGCGCCTTAGCTACGTGGGGTTCCGCTGTGCGCGCACGCTCTGACCGGTGGCCTTGGCTCGGCGTTGGCCTGCTGGC
>JAUIKB010001121.1 GCA_030430975.1 Polyangia bacterium | reverse complement strand
TCGACAGTTAGGTTACCCAATGCTAACTTCAGGCGGATCTGACTAGGACGGGAGGAAGCGTGGTGGCTGCGCCTTTGACGCGGGTAGACCCCGACGCGGCCAGCCGCTTCGCGACTTGCTGCCTGGCCCTGGGCCTGCCGGTGAAAGGCCGTCGCCGCCCCGCCGACCTGGCAGCTGCCCGGTCTGGTTTCGTCGCGCTCACCGGCATCGCGCACGACCAGTGCGACGGCTGGGTGGGGCTCGCCGCGGCAGGCGACACCAGCGAGCACGTCCTCAGCGCGATCTGTCGCACCGCATCCACCGCAGGCGTGCTGCGGCGGGAGGTGGCGCTGAGCCCCGAAGCGCTCGGCTTCGACTACGACAGCGGGTTGTACCTTCAGTTTCGGGCATTTGAGCCGGACGGTTTCGCCTTGGCCTTGGCGGCCGATGCAGCGCGGCGTGGGGATCTCGCACGCGCCCACGATCTGATCGTCGACGTTGCCGCATCTAGTCCGTGCTCGATCGAAGCGCGGTGGTCACGTGCCGCGGTCCACTACCGGGCCCAGCGGTGGTCGGATGTGGTTGCGCTGTTGACCCCGTTGGTCGGGGACGCAAAGCCTGCCCTGGACCCGCTGGTCGCACACGCGGTTCGGATAGCGCTGGGCATCTCGCTGGCGCGTCTGGGGATGTTCGCCCCTGCGCTGTCCTACCTCGAAGATCCGTCGGGCCCGATCGAGGTGGCCACCATCGACGGTACGTTCGCCAAAGCGCTGGCCCTGCGCGGCCACGGCGAGGACGCGGAAGCGGCGGATGTGCTGCACGAGCTGTACGCCACTCGCCCCGGCCACGGCATGATCGAAGAGGCGCTGGCAGATCCCACGTTCGGCTTCGCCACGACCAGCGCCGCGCGTATCGCGGCACGCACCGACGCTTGGGATCCGGGGACCGAACCCAGCGAGGCCGATTTCATCGACCCCGGCGCACAGGAACGCAAAGCTGAGCTGCTGTCACTCGCCGAACAGCAACTCGCCGAATTCATCGGGCTCGACGAAGTGAAAACCCAGGTCGCCAGACTGAAGAGCTCGGTTGCGATGTCCTTGCTGCGCCAGCAACGAGGGCTGACGGTAGCTCAACGAACCCACCATCTGGTGTTCGCCGGACCACCGGGCACCGGAAAGACCACGATCGCCCGTGTGGTCGCCAAGATCTACTGTGGCCTGGGCCTGCTGAAGCGGGAGAACGTCCGCGAGGTGCATCGGGCGGACCTGGTCGGACAGCACATCGGCGAAACCGAGGCCAAAACGAACGCAGTCATTGACAGTGCGCTGGACGGCGTCCTGTTCCTCGACGAGGCGTACGCGCTGGTGTCCACGGGGGCGAAGAACGACTTCGGGCTGGTGGCCATCGACACGCTGCTCGCGCGGATGGAGAATGACCGCGATCGCCTCGTGGTCATCGTTGCGGGCTACCGCAGCGAGTTGGACCAGTTCCTCGACACCAACGAGGGCCTCCGCTCGCGGTTCACCCGGTCCATCGACTTCCCGTCCTACAGTTCTACGGAGTTGGTGGCGATAGCCGCGGCGATGGCCAAAGCGCGAGACAGTGTTTTCGACGACGGCGCCAGTGCTGAACTTCTCGCCGTATTCGACGCGCTGTGTGCATCGGAAAGCCCGGACGCCCGCGGAATAGCGCGACGCCGCATCGACATCGCCGGCAATGGACGGTTTGTCCGTAACATCGTCGAGCGCTCCGAAGAAGAGCGCGAGCACCGATTGGACAGTTGCCAGCACGCCGGCGGGATCGTCAGCGGCGAGAACCTCACCGATCAGGAACTGATGACGATCACCGTCGACGACGTGCGGACATCGATCGCGGCTCTGCTGAGCGGACTCGGGTTGCAGGTATCTGCGTGAGCGACCAAGACTCACAGAGACGGTCGTTCACCTCGCGAACCCCGACCAGTTCAAACCCCGAGCATGTCCGCTATCGCCGTGGTTTCGTCACTCGCCATCAGGTGTCGGGCTGGCGATTCGTCATGCGCCGCATCGCTTCAGCTATCGCGCTGCACGATGCGCGGATGCTCGTCGACCCGTTGCGCACCCAGTCGCGTGCGGTCGCGGTCGGCGTCCTACTGGCGATCACCGGCCTCGTCGGAAGCTTCGTATTTTCGTTGATCCG
>JAUIKB010000068.1 GCA_030430975.1 Polyangia bacterium | reverse complement strand
AGAAACGACCTGTTCCTAGCCCGAAACTAATCGTAAGTCTCCAGCATTACTGAGCTTTGCTGGATGCCAGGACAGCGTCAATGGTGCTCTCAATCGACGACATCGCCAGCGGAGCGTTCGCCTCGATGACGTTGCCTCGCGACACCACCAGTTTGCCGGCGTTCACCCGCATCCCGAGCTGACCGTTGAGCACATTATCCTTGTCGTAAAGCACGGGAATCATCAGACCATATTCGTCGCGGACCGACGCGCAAGCGGCCTGATCAACGGGCCTGCCGCCAGTCATGGCGGTCACAACCAGATACATGCCTACGTCCTGCCCACTGTACTTGGCATGAAACTCGTTCGCCTTACCCGAGGCGAATGTGCGGCACAGGGGTCACCACGCCGCCCAGGCGTAGACGAACCCCGCCTTGCGCCCGCACAGTCGGTGCAGACTCACGGGTTTGCCGGCGCAGTCGTACAGCGTCAGGTCCGGCGTCACCGCCCCCTTGCTGCTGCCGTACGGACCGGGAGGCGGGCAACCCTCGACGGCTCCAGCACCGTCAGCGGAACCGCCGTCCGCAGAGGAACAGCCGACGGAACTCACAGCGATGAAGCAAACAAGCAATGTGAAGGCAGCAGGAGCGGTACGCACGGATCACCTCGATGTGTTGACGCACAGCAGTCTAGCAGGCGACGCGCGAGGCGCAGCGGCGACGCTCGCCTCACGGGTACCGTGAGCGGCGCTGCGAAGCCGGGCAGAGACTAGTAACCAAAAACCGCGAACTCCGCAGGAGTTGCCTTAAACAACGGATCTTCGGTTATTCAAACGCCGCCTCAGCGCAGCGGCGACGCTCGCCTCACGGGTACCGTGAGCGGCGCTGCGAAGCTGAGCAAGTTCTAATAACCGAAGATCTTCTGGAGGGAGTTCTCGACGGTCTGGATCGCCCAGGGGCCATTGATATCGATCACGTTACCCTGCGTGACGACCATGTCGGCGGTGTTCACGCGCATCCCGAGCTCCGTGTTCAAGACGTTATCCTTGTCGTAAAGAACGGTCATCTCTAGTCCGTACTCGTCGCGGACTGTGTTGCACGCCGCCTGATTCACGGGAGCGCCGCCCGCCATGTCGGTGATCACGAAGTACATCACCAGGTCGTCGGCCTTGTACTTGTTGTAAACATCGTTCGCCTTACCCGAGGCGAATGAGCGACAGTTGGGTCACCACCCAGCCCATGTGTAGACGTAGCCGGCACGGTGGACGCACAACTCGTGCAGCCCCACCGGGTTGCCACTGCAGTCATAAAGCGTGGAGTTCGGCGTCACGTCGCCTGGATTCTGTCCGTAGGGGCCAGGTGGCGGACATCCGTCGACGGTGCCGGTGCCCGCTGTCCCGCCGGAGCTGGTGCCGCCGCTACTCGTCCCGCCCGAGCTGGTGCCTCCGCTGGTGGTCCCGCCCATGTTGGTACCGCCGGCGCTCGTACCGCCCGCATTGGTACCTCCGACGCTCGTGCCGCCCGCGCTCGTGCCGCCCGCGCTCGCTCCGCCCGCACTCGTTCCGCCCGCACTCGTGCCACCGCTCCCGGTGGTACCGCCGGCGCTGGGTGGGTCGTCGATGCCGCAGGCGACGAGGCAGTCGGCTGGGTTGCTCGTGTTGCACGCGCAGCTCGCGAAACAGCCTCGGCAATCGGTGCACACCGACGCACCGATGTTGTCGTAGTCTGGGTTGCAAGTGGCGGAACCGAGGGCGCCGTCGGTGGCGTCGCCGCCGGCGTCGCCGTCCGAGCAGCCGAACATGGTCACAAGCGCTAGTGCCGACAGGGTTATGAACGTTGCTGGGACTAGTCGCACGGGCACCTCCGGCGGAATTTCTCCGCCAGCATAAAGTACCGCACGGTATGCGAGTAGTGAAGCGCTAACCCCAATACTCCCGGTCTCCGGCCTGCCGGCCAGCCCCGCCTCTCAGTGATGAGAACGTTGGTGCCATTCCTGGAGGGAACACACCGGTGTGCCTTGGTCACCTCTCACGGCATCGGCTTCGAGCGCCTCGGTTGCCGCTAGACCCGCGGCCATGGTGGTGAAGTACGGAATGTCGGCGAGCAACGCATTGCGGCGAATCGAGTAGCTGTCGCGAACCGCCGCCACCCCTAGGGTCGTGTTGATCACCAGCTGAATGCGGCCATCGACGATCGCCTCGACAACGTGTGGCGACCCCTGCTGCACCTTGTTGATCGATTCACAAGGGATCCGTGCTCGCTGGATCGCGCGCGCCGTGCCGCGGGTCGCGACGATTTCGAACCCGAGGTTCCGAAGCCGTTTGGCAACTTGAACGGCGTGCTGCTTGTCGGTCTCCTGCACGCTGATGAACACTCGGCCGCGCTTGGGAAGCACGATGCCCGCCGCGGCGGCTGATTTTCCAAACGCCACCGCCGTGTTGATATCGATGCCCATCACCTCGCCAGTGGACCGCATCTCGGGACCAAGAATCGTATCGACACCAGGAAACTTGTGAAACGGGAACACCGATTCCTTTACCGCCGTATGCGTGGGCAAGAATCCGTCCTGCAGCTCCAAATCGTCGAGCGTCTTGCCCACCATGATCTGGGCGGCCAGCTTCGCCAGCGGGCGGCCCGTCGCTTTGCTCACGAACGGCACGGTGCGCGACGCGCGGGGGTTGACCTCGATCACGAACACCTCGTTGTCCTTGACGGCGAACTGCGTATTCATCAGCCCTACCACCCCGAGTTCGATGGCTAGCGCACGCGCATGCTCTTCGATCATCGCGACGATGTGCGGGGGAAGCGAGTGAGGCGGGAGCACGCACGCTGAGTCGCCCGAGTGAACGCCGGCCTCTTCGATGTGCTGCATAACGCCACCTATGACCGCGCGCTTGCCGTCGCACAGCGTGTCCACGTCCACTTCGATCGCGTTTTGAAGAAACTGATCGATCAGCAGCGTTGCGGTACCCGCTTCCCTCGCTGCTTCGATCGCCAGCTCCGCGTACGGCACTAAGTCATCGTCGCTATAGCAAGTCACCATCGCCCGACCACCGAGCACGTACGACGGGCGCACCAGTACCGGGTAGCCGATCGCCCGAGCGTGCTCGAGCGCCTCGTCAACACTGCGTGCGATGGCTGCACGCGGCCGCTGCATGCCTAGCTTCGTCAACAGGGCATCGAAGCGTTCGCGATCCTCCGCGCGGTCGATCGCATCGGCAGGCGTGCCGAGGATCCGGACCCCAGCGCTCTCGAGCGGGACGCTCAACTTAAGCGGCGTCTGCCCGCCGAACTGAACGATGACTCCCAGCAGTTCGCCGCGGCTGGCTTCTTCACGGCAGATTTCGAGCACGTCCTCGAGCGTCAGCGGCTCAAAGTAAAGCCGATCGGATGTGTCGTAGTCGGTCGAAACGGTCTCCGGATTGCAGTTCACCATCACCGTCTCGAGTTCAAGGTCGCGGAGCGCATAAGCCGCGTGACAGCAGCAGTAGTCAAACTCGATGCCCTGACCGATCCGGTTCGGGCCGCCGCCGAGGATAATGACCTTCTTGCGATCGCTGACCTCGCTTTCCGTCATGGAAGCAAAACTCGAGTACAGGTACGGCGTGTGCGCCGGGAATTCTGCGGCGCATGTGTCCACGCGATTGAACACACGCTGCACCCCGTGCTTCAGCCGCAGGGCTCGGACGGAGTCCTCGGTCTCGTCGCGAAGTCGTGCCAGCTGAGCATCGCTGAAGCCGAGACGCTTGCTCTGCAGCATCAGATCGCGATCGAACTCCGACGCACATCGCACGCGCTCTTCGTGATCGACGAGTCGCTGGAATTGATGCAAAAACCAAGGATCCATTCCCGTCGCCGTCTGGACTTCGTCGACGGTCATCCCAAACCGCAGCGCGTCGACCAGATAGAACAGCCGTTCTGGCGTGGGAACGCTGATCAGCTTTTCGACCGCCGACCGTAGCTCTTCTTCCGACGGCGGCGGGAGCGTGGGCCTGGGTCTCGCTTCGGGCGGTGCATCGTGCTTCAGGTCACGCTGAGCATCCTGGCGCGGGCTCACCAGTCGGTAGTCCACGCGATCGCGCAGACTGATCAAACCCTCGCGGCCGGTTTCGAGCGATCGAGCCGCCTTCTGTAGCGCCTCCGGGAACGTGCGGCCGATACTCATCGCCTCGCCCACGCTCTTCATCTGCGTGCCGAGGCGCGGATCGGCCCCGGGAAATTTCTGTAGGTCGAAGCGCGGCCACTTCACCACCACGTAGTCGATGGTGGGCTCGAATGCCGCGCTCGTCTTGGTGATGTCGTTCTCGATTTCGTCGAGGGTAAATCCCACCGCGAGTTGCGCGGCGACCTTGGCGATCGGATAGCCCGTCGCTTTGGATGCCAGCGCGCTGGATCGACTCACCCGCGGGTTCATCTCGATCACGAGGACCCGCCCCGTCTTCGGATCGACAGCGAACTGGACGTTCGAGCCGCCTGTTTCAACGCCGATTTCATGCATCACCGTGCGCGCCTGATCGCGCAACCGCTGATACTCCCGGTCGGTCAACGTCATCGAGGGCGCTACCGTGATCGAATCGCCGGTATGCACGCCCATCGGATCGATGTTTTCAATAGAGCACACCACGATGAAGTTATCCGCGCGATCACGAATCACCTCCAGCTCGAACTCTTTCCACCCGATAATACTCTCTTCGACGAGCACCTCGCTTGTGGGTGACTGTTCGAGGGCCCATGCTGCTTTCTCGTCGAACTCCCCGGGGTTGTCCACCACAGCTCCGCCCGCGCCGCCCATCGTGAAGCTCGGCCGCAAGATGATCGGGAACCCGATCTCCTTAGATATCGCTCGCGCCTCGTCCAAGTTGCGGGCCATCCCGCTACGCGGTGACTCAAGCCCCGCGTGCGTCATGGCCTGTTTGAATAGTTCTCGATCCTCGGCCTTGCGAATGGCATCGACGTTGGCACCCAGCAACTTCACGCCGTGCTTGGACAGCACACCCTGCTCATGCAACGCGAGGGCCAGATTCAGCGCCGTCTGCCCACCGAGCGTCGGCAGGATCGCATCCGGTCGCTCACGTTCAATGATCGCGGCTATCGCGTCGGGAACCAGCGGTTCAACGTACGTGCGACGGACCAGCTCGGGGTCGGTCATGATTGTTGCCGGGTTGGAATTCACCAACACCACGTCGTAGCCGAGCGCGGTGAGCGCCTTGGCGCCCTGAGTTCCGGAGTAGTCGAACTCGCAGGCCTGACCGATCACAATCGGCCCGGACCCGATGAGAAGAATCTTCTGGATGTCTTCGCGGCGCGGCATCTCACACCCGTAGCTGGAGGTTTAGGGGACGGCTCGCCTTACCACAGCTCGCCAGCACTCCTGAAGGTCCGCAAGCGGATCCCTAGCAACTCCGCAGATTATCGATATTTTGGGGGCCGGTAGTTTGGCGCCGTGTTTGCAAGAAGCCACCTGCAGCCCCGAACCGTATGCGCTCAGCAAACTCGCGACCGGGATCGGACGATGATAAAACTCAAGGGATCCTTCGATATCGGAGCGCGATGAGAGCAAGACGGCAAAGACGAACAGCAGCCTGGTTCACAACGGCGGTGTGCGCTGCCGTTCTCAGTGTCGGCGTCCACAGCGGAGCCCAGTCCGCGGATGAGTTAGCCAAGAAGCACTTCGACTCCGGCACGGCGTACCTTCAGGAAAGCGACTACGCCAACGCCCTCAAGGCGTTCCAGAAGTCGCTCGAGCTGTCGCACCGCCCCGTCATCCTGCTCAACATCGCCACTGTCCACGAGAGGATCGGCTCGCGCGCCAGCCTGACCGCAGCAGTCGAAGCACTGAATCAGTACTTGGAAAAAGAACCTAAAGGCGACCACGTAGCGACCGTTCATGCGCGAATCGCCAACCTTCAGAAACGTATCGACGCACTGCCTCCCGAGCCGCCACCGGATACATCCGACGCTGGCGCACACGATGCCGAACCGGAAGCCGCCGCGCCGCCCCCAACCGCTACCGCAACGACGACCATTAAGCCTCCAGACCCACCGCCACCGGCCCCCGAGCCCGTCGCGGACGATGGTCCGAACATTCCCGCCTACGTTCTGATCGGCCTCGGGAGCCTGGCCGCGGGCGGAGCGATCGTCACGGGCCTGCTGGCACAGTCCGAACACTCCGACGCCAAGGATACCTGCTCACCCAGCTGCACTGACGATCAAATCTCAAGTGGGAAAACGATGGCGCTAACCAGCACTATCCTGACTGGCGTCGCCGTATTGGGCGTTGGCATCGGCGCTGCGCTGCTGCTTACCGGTGGGAGCGAATCACCACCTCCGCAGGCATCGCTGAAGCCGCGGATGTGGGTCGGTCTCGGACCGAGCGGGTTCAGTGCGGACGCGCAGTGGAGGTTTTGATGAGGCGCTTCCGCCGTACCAGGAATCTACTCAGCATCGGCGCGCTGCTGTCGGCGGCGTCGTGCGCGTTCGTACTCGACTTTGATGAACTGCAGGACGGCGACGGCGCGGGCGCATCTGCCGGAACCGCGGGTAGCATAGCGACCGGCGGCGCGTCCTCCGGTGGGAGCGCGAGTGGAGGCTCGGCCGGGACCGCTGGCACGGGCGGCAGCGCCGGCTCGAGCGGTTCCCCGTCTGATGCAGGAGACGGTGGAGAAGTCGGCCCCTGCGGGACGGTGTGTGACGACAACGATCCCTGCACGTACAGCTTCTGCGACACCGAGGGCGACGCCGGGCCGACGTGTCAGCACCTCGCACTCCCTTTGGTTCCGCAGGGGGTCGGATACGTCGGGCCCGCAGATATCGATACGATCACGTCCGCGGGGATAAGCCAGGGCAACAGCACGCGCTTCTTGATCTCGGCCTTTGGTACAAGCGCCAACTCAGACGAATTGGTCACCCTCGACGTAACGCCTACGAGCTCAGCCGCGGACATATCGAGCAGCGTGCGCGATTGGGCAGCTCTGCAAGCGGGCCACGCCAGCAACGGAGAATTCAGCGCCGCCGCTCCGCGCAGCGTGATGGGCCTGGCGACAAAGACCGACAACCCGAGACAAATACACGCCTGGTTTGCGTTCCAGAAAAACGGCGGCCTCAAACAGATCGGACGGGTGGTCTTCGACATTAACGGCGACTACGTGTCGGACCTGGCGCTCAATTTCGCCAGCCTGTGGCGGTTGCCGCTCCGCACCGACCACCCGGCGGCGTGGACGCTCGGCACCCAGCCGGTTGCGGCGTGGGTGGATCAAGGTGGCGTGGGCTACTACGAGGGCAACTCGGTCAAGGCGGGTTGGTTTCACCCTAGCGTGACGCAGAAGATCGATCGAATCGCCCCTGCCTACGCGCCGGCAGAGGCGGCGATCATCATGGAGTACGGCCAGGGCGCAGGCACCATGGACGAGCCGACGCATTCTCTGTGGACGAAGGTCAGAAGCTCTCTCGTCGCACGCCAAATGATCGACCGCTGCGGCCCGGCCGTCACTGGACCGAAGACGCTGTCGTCGTTTTCGCTCAACTTCTCCCAGAACGGCGGATCGGTGTCGTTCTTCGCGCGGTCGACTAGCTCACCGGCAGGCACCGAACTCGGCGATCTCTACTGCAATGCATCAAGCTGCACGGCCGGGACCGGTTGTGACATGACGCCGGTGGGCTCCTCAACTGGCGGCAGCAACCGGCAGTTCGCAGACAACCTTGCCGAACTGGGCGGAGCCCAGATCGACGCAAGCTCTACGCCCGGTGACTTCGCTATCGCTGGTGTGCTCAGGTCGAGTGGCGGAACCGACACGTTGATTATCGGACGCTCAGTCCAGCAATCGTCGTTTCTTCCCATCGCGATCCAGTCCGGCGGCACCATCACCGCGCCGACGATGTCCCTTCAGGGTGAGAACGGCGTCGTGGCTTGGGCGGAGGAGTCAGCATCGGGCGCGAAGTCACTGCGGGTGGAGCGCCTTCGGGTGTGCACGCAGAACTTCACCGACGAAGACGGCGGCACCTGAACTGGCTTCGGCGTGACGCGTGTCGCGGCAAAGTCAGGGAACGGGCAGAGCCGGAGGGCCGATAGCTGAACGGACGTTTTCGCCCGGGTTGCGCCATTCGGGCGGCGTCGACCGACTGGACTTGACTGGCAGGAGCGATTCCGTCATAACCCCGCGCCCCGGCACCGGTGCGTCGGCTTAGCGCCATTCGCACCCGCCAGATCGATGTCAACGCGAGCACATGCCCGTGTGGGAGCCTCCGATGCCCAAGATGAAGACCAACCGCGCTGCAAACAAGCGCTTTAAGCTGACCGGCAAAGGCCGCGTTCGTCGACCCAAGCAGGGCGGCCAGCACGGCATGATCGGCAAGAGCCGCAAACGGCGCCGCCGACTGCGGGACAACGACATGGTCGACGCGACTATGGAAAAGCGCGTCAAACTACTTCTGCCGTACGGCTGATAGAGGAGAGAGCAGATGCCCCGCGTCAAACGAGGACCATCACCCCGCCGTCGCCACAAGCGCGTCCTGAAGCAGACCAAAGGCTTCTGGGGCGGCCGCAAGAACCGCTATCGCCAGGCGATCCGCGTTCTGTGGAAGAGCTGGACGTACGCCTACATCGGCCGAAAGCTGCGCAAGCGAGACTTCCGCCGCCTATGGATCACGCGCATCAACGCCGCTTGCCGCGAGAACGGCACCACCTATTCGCGCCTGATGGGATCGCTCACCAAAGCCGGCGTGGAGCTTGACCGCAAAGTGCTGGCCGACATGGCCGTCAACGACCCGGCCTCGTTCAAGTCACTGACGGACCTGGCTGCAAAAGCCGCGTAGCTAATCCAACACGTCGAGGCCCGCACGGCGACGCCGCGCGGGCTTCGCTGCGTTTGTGTCCCACCGCTTGGGCTAGCCATCCCGCGCCGCGCTTGCTACCTGATGGCGCGTGGCTGAACCGTCTGAAGCACGCATCCAAATCGAACGCGGACTCCAAGAGCTAGGCGAAGCGTTCCGCGAGAGCTTTTCGACGGCGAGCGATGAGCAGACACTGCGAGGCGCGAAAGCTGAGTTCCTTGGCAAGAAGGGGCGACTGACCGCGCTCCTGAAGCTGATGGGCAAGGTCGCCGGGGATGAGCGACGCGCGATCGGTGAACAGGTCAACCAGGTCAAGCGGGATGTCGAGGCAGCTTTCGACGCACGTTTGGACGAACTGGTCGCGCAGGAGCGCAGAGCCGATCTGGCCGCGCCACCATTCGACCTCACGATGCCAGCGCGGCTCCCCGTAGCCCGCGGCCACCGTCACCCGCTGTCGCTCGTCAAGGACGAGATCCTCGATATCTTCAACTCGCTCGGCTTCGAAATCGCTTGGGGTCCGGAGATCGAGCTGGAGGACAACAACTTCACGAAGCTGGCGTTCCCGCCAGATCATCCGGCCACCGACATGCAGGACACGTTCTGGGTGAGGGTCGATGGCGCGCCCGACGACGCTCGCGTGCTGCTGCGTACTCACACCAGTAACGTCCAGGTGCGCGAGATGAGCAAGCATCATCCGCCGATGGCGATCGTGAGCGGCGGCGCTGTGTATCGTCGAGATGACGACATCACGCATTCGCCCATGTTTCACCAGGTCGAGGGGTTTCTGGTCGCAGAAGACGTCAGCTTCGCGCACCTCAAGGGCGTCTTAAGCGAGTTCGCCAAGCGGCTCTACGGCCCCGACACCGAGGTGCGATTCCGGCCCAGCTACTTTCCGTTCGTCGAGCCAGGCGCGGAGCTGGACGCAACCTGCGCGTTTTGTAAACCCGACGACGGCAGCCGAGATACATGTCGCGTGTGCAAGGGCACCGGCTGGCTCGAGCTACTGGGCTGCGGGATGGTGCATCCGCGCGTGCTCGAGTTCTGCGGAATCGACCCGGAGCGCTACACCGGATTCGCCTTCGGCCTTGGCGTCGAGCGCGTTGCGATGTTGCGCTATGGCGTCAACGACATCCGCGTTCTGTTCGAAAACGATCCGCGTTTCCTCGCTCAGTTCTAGGCGTCTGCCTCCTGGATCGTTACGACTCGATCCGCGACCGCTCGCACGTCGACCTTGTGACTCACGATGAGCACTGAGCGCTCGCCCTTGACGCGCTGGATCGCAGCGAGCACGGCGCGCTCGGCCTCGCCGTCCAAACCGGCCGTGGGCTCATCGAGCAATACGATCGGCTGATCCGTAATCAGTGCCCTGGCGAGACCGACCAACCTCCGCTCGCCTCCAGAAAGCGGCGTGCCGGACGGCCCGAGTATTTCGTCACTCCGGTGCTCTACGAGCTGCTGCCCGCCGACGACCCGTAGTGCGTCCCGAGCGCGATCCAGCGATTCGCCCCGCAAGGCTACGTTTTCCAGCAGGTTGCCCGTGACCAGCGGCGCGTCCTGGGGCACCCACGCAAACGGACGGGCCGGGCCGGCCTGGACCGCACCGATGTCCCGATCCGCGTACACGGCTTTGCCAGCGGCCGGCTCCAGGCCGAGTAGCGCTCTAAGCAGCGTCGTCTTACCGGCTCCGGTGCGACCAACCAGCGCAACGCACTCACCAGGCGCCACCGTTAGGGTGAGCCGAGGGCCCCGCTGGGCGTGACCAAAGTCGCGTAGCTCCAACGCCGCGGGACGCCGCTCACGGTGCGGTATCGGAGGCGTTGATGACGCTCCCGCTGACGGCACCAAGAGCCCGAGCCGGGATAGTGCGACCTCACCTCGAGTCGTCATTGCTCTGGCGTCGCCCAAATCTCGCAAGGGTCGATACGCCATGAAAAACACGGCGGCGAAGGCAACGACCCGTCCATCGCCTAGGGAAACGCCAGCTTGGCGTGCCACCGCGATCATCCCGAGCAACGCCAACGCTCCCAGCACCTCGTTGAGACCGCTCAGTCCGGCTCGGGTGGCGTCAAAGCGGCGCGCCGCGCTGATCGCTGTGCGTTCATCTGCGCGGATTGACGCCGCGACCCGCTCGCCTGCGCCGTATGTGCGAAATACGTCCAAGTTTCGCAACAACTCGTCAACACCCGCATGGATGCGTTCGGCAGCGGTCTGTTGCTGCTCGCTCCGGCCACGCAGCCGGCGTCGCACACGCGCGAGGACCGCCCCAAAAGGCAACAGTGCCACGAACGCGCCGAGTGCCAGCAGGGGTGACAGCGCGATCAGGGTTACGGCAATCGGTACGCACTGAGCGGCAGCCCGGAGCGACTGCAGAACCCCCGTCACCCCCTGGTCCTCGATCTCGCGCAGACGCACCGCAATAGTTGCGACCACCCTGGGCCCAGCGTCATGCGGACCGCTCCCGAGCAAGGTTCGGACCGTTTCGGAACGTAGCCGCGCGCCGATGATGCCCCGCGCGTCAGCGTGGAGCGCGGCAAGCCACGTTCCAGCTCCCGCCTTGACGACCGCACCGCCAAGCCCAATCAAACAGATAGTCTCTAGGGACAACGACAGTTCGCCTGCCGTTGCACCGGTCGAGATAGACCGCGCAAGTAGGCCGGCGGCGGCAGCCAAGCCGCCGTGGCCGATAGCATAAAGCCCTACGTTTACAACCATCAACCCACAAAAATGTGGGCGGGAGAGCAACTCCCGGACGGTTCGACCGTACAACGTAGGA
>JAUIKB010000067.1 GCA_030430975.1 Polyangia bacterium | reverse complement strand
CGCGAATCGTGTGCGCACGGTCAGCGGCGGAGATGCCTGTCGTCACGCCGTCGCGTGCCTCTATCGATACGGTAAAACCGGTACCGAACTGGGACGAGTTGTCCTGCACCATCATGGGGAGGTCCAGCTCCATGAGCCGCTGCTCGGTCAGCGACAGACAGATCAGCCCGCGACCGTACTTGGCCATAAAGTTGATCGCCTCTTTGGTGATGCGTTCAGCAGCGATCACGAGGTCGCCTTCGTTTTCTCGATCCTCGTCGTCGACGAGTATGATCATTTGGCCTCGACGAATGGCGTCCAAAGCCTGCTCGATGGTCGCTAACGGCATCGCACGATTCCTTCCGGTACGAGCGCGGGTTGCACTCGGAACCTGGGACCCCTGCATACCGGGCGCAACCCCTTGGGCGCTACCGCAAACATGTCCAGTGCTCCTCTGTCGCGCCCGCGCTCGATACCGAAAAACCGATTCACTTCGGGGCGTTCCGTGGTAAGAGGCGCGCCACTCGTACAGCACTCGCGCATACCCCTGGAGGATTCATGGCCACCCAACGCACCCTTTGCATCATCAAGCCGGACGCAGTCGAAAAGCGCGTACAGGGCGCGATTCTGCAGCGACTGCTTGAGGAGGGCTTCCAGATCCTGGGCATGCGGCAAAAGCGACTGAGTCGGACCGAGGCTGAAGGCTTTTACGAGGTACACAAAGAGCGG
This sequence comes from Polyangia bacterium, assembly GCA_030430975.1. Lineage (GTDB taxonomy): Bacteria > Myxococcota_A > Polyangia > Polyangiales > Polyangiaceae > JAUIKB01. The sequence continues at coordinate 10,924 of JAUIKB010000067.1, read as the reverse complement.
CCCTTTTTCGACGAATTGTGCACGTTCATGAGCCGGGGACCCGTGGTCGTCGTGGCCCTGGAGCGCGACGACGCCGTGGCGCACTACCGAAAAGTCATCGGCGCGACGAATCCGGCCGACGCCGACGAGGGAACGATTCGCAAGCTGTACGGAGGCAGCGTGGGTGAAAACGCCGCGCATGGCTCCGACTCTGAAGAAAACGGGCTCAAAGAGATCGCCTACTTCTTCGCAGGACACGAGCTTCTCTGAACCGCCCCCGCTTGTTTGAAGTCGCCTTAGCTTCTACGAGGACGCGATGACCCTGATGCGATCCGACATCGGGGCCAAAAGCGGTATCGAGGAGCTCGGCCAACTTCGGGAGGCCGTCAGCGCAGTACGCAATCTCGACCAGCTTGCGCATTCGCGGCACGTAGGGCCGCGCGCCATCGCCGCCGTCCTGCCGGAGGTACGCCGCGACTGCGAGCACCTTGAAGCCCTCACCCAGCGTGTGCTGCGGCAGCTGGCGCCTTTCAATCCGAACGCCACACAGTGCCTCCTTGAGGATGTCGCGCGAGCGAAAGCATCACTTGCGACGGCTGTGCGAATCCCCGACGGAAAGCTGGCGTACGCCCGTCACCGGTTGATGCTCCAGGACGCGGCTCGCGTGTCCGTTAGCCACCTCGACGGGTTGCTCGGAATGCTGAACCTGCTGGCGGCGGCTAGCCGCAACGTGGCGACCCCGCTGCGACCGACCGATCTGTCGCTGCCTGAGGGGACCGCCGGCGAAGTCGACGAATGCACGGCCGACTTTGGCGCCGCGGAGGTGAATTCGTCGCCAGCGGCCGCGACGCAGCTCATGGCCGCGCTGCTGTGCATGCTCGGCTCCGTCCCTCGCCACGTACGCGCAACGCTGGAGCAAGGACACTGGGTCTTTCGCTTCCGCCGGAGCGCGACGCCGGGAGCACCGTACCGATTTCGACGGATCGTTATGGGTAGGTGTAGTCAGGTGTGCACCGAAGCAGCCGCATCGCTGCTGGGCTGCAAACTGCAGGTCCGACCCGACGGATCGGACTTAATGTGGTCGAGTCAGCGTTTGTCCGACGGGTAACACCAACTGGCAGTTGCGACGCTGCGCGTCGGCTCCTATCTTCGCGCCATGACCGAGTCTGAACTACGACCGTTGATCGAAGCGGCTTTTGCTGAACGCTCGCTCTTGAAGGGTGCCGAACACCAGGCCGCCGTTCGCGAAGTCATCAGCATGTTGGACGCCGGCAAACTGCGCGTCGCGACGCGAAACGGGCCCGGTGACTGGACCACGCATGCGTGGATCAAGCAGGCGGTGCTGCTGTACTTTGGGGTTGCTCCAATGGAGACGATGAAGGTCGGCCCATTCGAGTTCTTCGACAAGGTGCCGCTCAAGTCAGGTCTAAAAGAGGCCGGTGTGCGAGTCGTCCCCCCGGGGACGGTGCGCTACGGCTCGCACATCGAAAAGACGGCCGTCGTCATGCCCGGCTACGTGAACATCGGCGCGTACGTCGGTGCTGGTTCGATGGTGGACACGTGGGCAACGGTGGGCTCATGCGCGCAGATCGGCAGCAATGTCCACCTGTCCGGTGGCGTCGGAATCGGGGGCGTCTTGGAACCGCCGGGCGCTCAACCCGTCATCATCGAAGACGGTAGCTTCATCGGTTCGCGCTCGATCGTGGTCGAAGGAATGCTCATCGAGGAGGAAGCCGTCATCGGAGCCGGAGTCACTCTGACGGCATCGACGGCGATCGTCGACGTGAGCGGCCCCGAGCCTGTCGAGACCCGTGGGCGGGTGCCCGCGCGCAGTGTGGTTATTCCAGGGATGCGTCCCAAGAAGTTTCCGGCTGGCGAGTACCTCGTGCCCTGCGCTCTGATCATCGGCAAGCGCAAGACCAGTACCGACAAGAAGACCAGCCTCAACACGGCCCTTCGCGAATTCAACGTGTCCGTCTAACCAGCGACCAATTCATTGCCCGCACACTCAACGCGACCACTGCTGACAGCCGCTACCGCGGTGGTGGCGGTGGCTTGCGTGAGCGTCGCGGGCTGTGATCGCGATTCGCAAGCGACTCGCACTGCGCCACCGGCGCCGACTGATAGTGCGCGGGCACCTGCTCCGGCGCCGTCGCTGGGTCCGTCGCTGCTCGCCACCAAGCCCCTCGCCGAAGCCATGGCGGCGCTTCGCGCCAAAATCGACAGCGACCAGATCCAGGCGCTGGAGCTCCGCGTGTTTCCCGACCACATCGTGCTTCAGGCTCAGGACCCGAAGCGACCGACCAACGTCGACCAGTACCTCTACCGCGCCGGTAAGGTTACCGGACCGGTGCCGGTCAAACTGAAGGGTAAGGGAGCGCTCGCGGACAATTTGTTTCCCCTGGATGAGATCCAGCTGCACTTTATCCCGCCGGTCGCAGGCAAAGCGCTCGAACAGCTGCGCCTAGAAAACGGTGTGGTAAAATATGTTAGCGTCATGCGAAATCTTCCAACCGAAATGGACGTGCGGTTGCGCGTCTACGTGACGAGTCCTCGCAAGGATGGGTCTCTGATGGCCGACGTAACGGGCAACCTGTTGCCTCAGAATCCCGCCAACCCGAAGAAGCCTAAGCGCCCGTAAGCGGCTAAGGTACGCCATGAAGTCATCGGTCACCAAAGCGCAGCTCATCCGTGTGACCGACGGGAAGCCCGGTGAGCCAGCGGACGATGCGGTTGCCGTCGAAGAGCCGCTCAGCATTCAGCTCGCGGATGACCCCTTCGCCGTCACGATGCGTACACCGGGACACGACCAAGAGCTGACGCTCGGGTTGCTGTTGTCCGAGGGCATTATATCGTCGGCGCTCGACGTGAGTGGAGCGCCGCATTGCGGACGGCCGGGTAGCGAAGGCTACGGCAACACCGTCAACGTTCGACCAACGTCGGGTGGGTTCCAGTACTCGCCTGAGCAGCGCGCCTACACGATGACGAGCGCTTGCGGCGTCTGCGGGCGCCAGACGATCGACGACCTGCTCGACTCTATAGGTCCGACCCAGTGCTCGCAGACGGTCGCGCCGTCCGTCATCAGTAGCGTCATGGCGGCGCTCTCAGACAGGCAGCCTACGTTCCGCGCTACGGGTGGTTTGCACGCCGCGGGGCTCGCTACGCTGGACGGAAAGCTGATCGTCGTGCGTGAAGACGTCGGGCGGCACAACGCGGTTGACAAGGTGTTCGGGCGACAGCTCATCGATCAGGCTCTGCCGTGCTCGGACCGAATCCTCGTGGTGAGCGCGCGAGCCAGCTTCGACATCGTTCAAAAGGCCGCGCGCTCAGGCACGCCCATCGTCGTATGCGCGTCGGCGCCGACCAGCTTGGCGATCGAAACCGCCAAAGCCTTCAACATCACGCTGATCGGCTTTGCGCGATCGAAAAGCTTCAATATTTACGCACATTCGCAGCGCATTCGCTGACAAACGCCTGGTCGCGGCATCGAAATTCGCCATGGGGGATCGTTTGAGCGGCCCGCCCGTACCTTCAACGAGAGGAACGGTTCTATGGCATCGACGATTCGACGGGGTTTAGTAACGCTCGGCATACTGGCCGGCGCGCTGGGAGTCCTTGGTTTGGCATCCCATTCGCTCGGCACATCGCCTGGATCCGCTTCCGTCGCGGTTCCTGACGCTTCCCCCGTGACCTTTCAGCTCGAGAGCCCGTCGGGGACGCCGCTGAGGACGTTTCAGCACGAGGGGCAGACCTATGTCATGGGCTCTCACGGTGACCGCTATCAGATCCGCGTCACGAATCACGGCACACGTCGCGTCGAGGCGCTCGTTAGCGTCGATGGACGGGACGTCGTAACGGGCAAGCCCGGCGATTTTGCTACCGGCCGCGGCTATATCGTGCCGGCCGGAGACAGCGTTGTGATCGAGGGGTTTCGACGCAGCTTGAACCAGGTCGCCGGATTCCGGTTCACGACGCCAGGGGGGAGCTACTCCGCCAAGATGGGCACGCCGCAAAACGTTGGCGTCATCGGACTCGCAGTCTTTGAAGAAGGAGCCGACGCTACGGCAAAGGCGCCGCCCCACGTCGCCCGACAACCAGCCGAGTCGCCGGCCTCGGATCCCGTTGCGGCCGCGCCAGCAGGGCCTCCGGGCAAGTTCGAGCGTCGGCGCCCCGCGCCGGCCAAGGCCGGCAAGGGAACGGTCGGGCGCGGCGCGCTCGGCGGGTTCGGCAGCCACGGGCGACCGACGGACACCGACTCCCTGGACGAAGTCGCTGGCGGCTCCGGCCGGCGACAGGACAATCTCGGTACGGCTTGGGGAAGCACCCGCGTCTCGCGCGCCGTCGAGACGCCGTTCCAGCGCTCGGCGACGGGTACGCCGAGCCGCGTGCTCACCGTGCGATACGACAACGCCGCCGGACTGCGGGCGCGCGGCATCGATATCGGCACATCAAACGTCCGTAATCCCCAGGCATTTCCTCAGGCGCGCGGCTTTGCCAAAGCGCCGCCAAGTCGCTGGGCGCGCCGCTGATGAAGTTTTCGTCGCGTCAGCTGTAAGCCGGCACCGGGGTTCTCGTTTCTCAATCAACCGCCAACGAGGACCCCATGACACGAACCACGCTGACCGCCGCCGCCACCATCACCCTGTCACTCGCCACGCTGGCGGGTTGCGCCGGCTCGAACCACCACGCTTACTCCGGCGAGAACACCCCGGCGAGCCACAAGCAGGCGCCCAGCGATGAAGGCTACGTCGACAGCGACGGCGCGCCCGCCGCGCCACCGCAGCCAGGCGCCTATGGTGGCGGAGGAGAAAGCCGCGCGAGCGCCGACGCCATGGACAGCGAAGGCGAAGCCCCGCCGTCCGGCCGTCCCGGACTCGGCACACAGTGGGGCGAAGCGCGCTCCAGCCGCACTCGGAGCGCGTCGTTCTTCCGCGCCAACCGCACGTCGCCGTTCTCCGTCGCCAAGCTGTTCTACAACGACGCTCAGGGTGTGCGAGCCATGAGCCAAAACGGTTTCATCAACTATCGCCCCGGCTCGGCTGCTGTCGGCAGCGCGCTCAGCGTCTCTCTTCACGACTCCACAGGCGCTGCGCTGCGCGGCGCCCGCACCGGCGGCCGCGTGTACGTCATCGGTGAGGCCGGCGAGCGCTACAGCATCCGCATCAAGAATCACACCGGGCACCGCTTCGAGGCGGTGGCCACGGTGGACGGACTCGACGTGATCGACGGCGAAGACGGCTCCGTCACCAAGCGCGGCTACGTCGTCGGCCCCTGGGCCACCGTCGACATCGACGGCTTCCGCACCAGCGAAGACACGGTAGCCGCGTTCCGTTTCGGCAGCGTGCGCGGCTCGTACGCGGCGAAGAAGGGCAAGGGACGAAACGTCGGCGTCATCGGGATCGCGTTCTTCAACGAGCGCGGCACGGTGTGGAGCGGCGCCGAAATCCGCAAGCGCCACACGGCCGATCCGTTCCCTGGCAAGAAGTTCGCCGAACCCCCGCCCGCTTGGTAGCCCGCCCCGCCAACAAAACCAACGCGACCTGTCGCCGCAATGCGGCGACAGGTCGAGGTTTGTCGGATCGGCTGGCGCTAACTCTAGCTCGCCATGCGCTCCTCGACCGCTTCGACAGCCTCCGCCGACTTGCTCGGCGTTGTCGTCTTGATGGCCTGGATCTTCTTCCGAGCTGAAGGCGACAGAGTCAGCACGATGAAGTCATAGACATCAACGCGGTCCGTCGGCGCCAGGTCAGCTTGCGTCAGTTCGTCGACAACCCGGTCGACCATCTTGAGTAGACGCTCGTACGCGAAGCCGCTCGGCCGCTTTTTGAGCTCGATGCTCGGCGCCATCCAGCGCGCCTGGGTGGCGAACGCCGTGGAGCGGACGCACGTGTGACGCTCCGGATGCACCAGCGCGGGCAGCGCGGTTACTAGCGCCCAGCTCACGTTCATCCGAGAGGCGCGCAGCGCGCCGATCCACGCCTGATACGCCTGACCCATGGGCCCCTCGCCGTAGAGCACCTCGACGAGCGTCTCAGCAGCCTTCGGTCGGGTCTGCTCGTTTAACGCGAGCAGTGGCTTGAGCTGAGTCTTGGTGACAAGCGACGTCTTTTCGAGGACGGCGATCGCTCGCTCGATCACGGCGTCATGGTCGCCCTTGGCCAGCAACCCGCGTAGGTCCGCTTCGGCGAGCTGAGCGCTTGCGTCGGCGATAGCCGGATCGCGGTGACGCTTGATGCGCCGGGCGCCTGCTCCACGGTACTTCTTCTTCCACGCGTCACCCGCGAACCCGCCCTCGAACAGTCCTCGAAAGTACAAGAGCTGATCTTGGAACGTCACCAAGATCTCATCGGAACCGGCTTGATTGCGACGCCCAAGAATGACGCCGGCCTGGCCAGCCAGTTCCTTCTGCAGTCGCTCGCTTTCGTCGCGAGGACGGTCAACCGGCTCGAGCAGATGAGCGAACCCATCCGCGATCCGCCTAAGATTGCCATCCTGGAATTGAAAACCCGAGAGTCCGTCCTTCCTCCAAACCTTGGTGCCCAGACCCCAGCTGGCGCGAGTGCGGTGCCTGTACAGTCCGCCAAGTTCGGGGTCGAAGTCGCTGTCTTGATTTGCACTGGAAGGGAATAGACTCATGAACACTCCTAGAAAAAGGGCCTTCAGCGGACCATCGGTCAGCCGTAAAACGCGTCCGCCATCCTGCGAACGCAACAAAGGCGCCGCTTAGGGTTTGCAGCGGCGCCGTCCGGTCGAGCTGGTACAACTCGCGATTCGCAAGTTCAGCGTGAAACCGGTGGGCACCGTAGCCGCATCGACCGTCAGGTCGGACTTCAGCGCCCGGAACAGATCCAATGTAGGTCCGAAACCGATATTTGTCAAGTAATCCGGCCGTTTTCTGGGCATTACCATGCGATATCCCGTCGCCCGTTCGCCTGAACGGCCCCGCGGTAGCCGTGATTGACGGCACCAAACGGGTCGCGGCATGGTGTAGCCTCTGGCGGTGTAAGGCGCGACGGCCGGGGACGTTTACCGGGGGTAGCGAGGCCAAAATGAAGCGACTATCAGCACTCTTGTTCACCGTTTTTTGTGCCGCGGGCGCGACCGCGTGCGGCGGCAATCCTGGATACGCGCCCACTCATGGAGGCAGCGCGCAGGCACCGCCCGCTGAGGCCGAGGCCGCGGGATACGACCAACCCGGCGACGCAGCGATGTCCGATGGCGACGAAGCTGGGCCGTCCGCCACGGCAAAGTCTCGACCCGGCTTGGGCACGGAGTTCGGCGAGAACCGCTCAAGCCGCTCCACGAAGGCTACCTTCCACCGTGCCAACCAAACCGCGCCGTTCAGCGTCGCCAAGCTGTTTTACAACGATGAAGCCGGCGTCAAAGCCATGACGAACGGGTTTTCCACATATCGGCCGGGGTCGATCGCGGTCGGCAAGGCACTCAGCGTTTCGCTCCACGATTCCGCCGGCAATCCGCTGCGGGGCGCCCGCACCAACGGCAACGTCTACGTGATCGGCCAAGCCGGCCAGCGCTACAGCATCCGCATTCGCAATCACACGAGCGAACGCTTCGAGGTCGTGACGACCGTCGACGGACTGGACGTCATCGACGGTGAACCCGGATCGGTGACCAAGCGGGGCTACATCGTCGGCCCCCAAGCGACCGTCGACATCGACGGGTTTCGGACCAGTGAAAGCACAGTCGCAGCGTTCCGCTTCGGCAGCGTTGGCGAGTCGTACGCCGCCAAGAAGGGCAAGGGTCGCAACGTCGGCGTTATTGGACTGGCGTTCTTCAATGAGCGCGGCACCGTCTGGACCGGAGCGGAGATCCAGCGCCGACACTCAGCCGACCCGTTCCCTGGGCAAAAGTACGCGGAGCCACCTCCCGCCTGGTAGCCCGCTAGCGCAAAGTTCTCGAAACCGAAACCGAGTTCAGCGCGGCCGCACCCGAAACGTTCGACGTGCGGCACGGCGATATTGGCGCTGCGAGCGCGGGACGTACTCGCCGCGCCAACCGGCGACACATGTGTCACGCCTAACTACTGAGAATCCCTCGTACGACTCCCGACACATGCGTCACCGCCCGACGACCGGACACCCCCACCCCACCGCCGAGGCGACACTCCGCAGCTGGCGACCGCAGAGAAAAACGCAGTCGCGTCGATTGTCGGGAACTTTCGGAACCCGCCCGTGTCGGTCGTAAGCGCTGGGCACGTGGTCTGACCGCCGCGCACCGAGCGTTTCAAACCTCAACATAGTTGCGCCTGCTGTGATCACAGTGGTCGCGCAGCGCTTGGTCGTTTCCACGTGGGGACGCATCGGGGGATTTCCATGAGCCAACCACACCAGTTGGGCGCATCCACGCGTCCGTTGCCAGGTCAAATGACCGCCGTGATGCGCGCGCTATCCAGCAGCGGTCCGCAAGTGGTCCGAATCGCCCGGGTCCAGGCCGGTCGCGTCACCGACGAACGGGTTCTCAAACCCGGCGATTCAGTAGTCGTTGGGCCGAGCGAACACTGCACGTTCGTCATCGACCCGTCGGTGTTGCCCAAACCGCTTCGATTGTTTGACCAAGGGAACCGCAGCGCGACGCTGCACCCCGCCGCCGGGATGTCTGGCGTGCTGCTGAACGACGGTGAGCGAATCGACCTGGCAGACGTCGGCGGCCCGTTCGAACTTCGCCGAGACGCACGCGGGAAAATCATCCTCGGGACGACCACGCTGCTGTTTCAACTCATCACGCCCCCGCCCGTTCGGCCACGCGCCCAGCTGCCGGCGTCGATGACGCGCATGTCGCTCGGCACCGACTGGCAGACGACGATGATCGCCGCAGCGTGTTTCCTGATCCACTTCGCCGCCATAGGCGGGCTGTACTCGGACTGGCTCGATCCGATCCAAGACGACGCGGTGGTGACGCGCGGACTGGTCGAGTCCGTCCGCGACATGCCGACCCCGCCGACGATCGAAGACGTTCCCGAAACGGTCGACAAGCCCGGTAAGATGAGCCGCTCCAAGGCGAAGGATCGAGAAAACCCGAACAAGCCGAGCACCGGCGCCAAATCTCGACGCGGGCGCGGCGCTGCTGCGACCGCCCGTGACGCGGCGCTCATGGCCCAGATGGACCAGCTTGAAATGGTCACGCTCGGCGCGTTGATCGGTCGCGGTAGCGCGACGGCGGGCGTGCTCAACGACGGTGACCTGCCGACCGGGCCACTCGACGAAGCCGCAGCCCGATCGGTCGGCGTCGGAGGCCCGGGACTCCACGTCCCGGGTGGCAAACCGCTGCCGCCAGGCTCCGAGTTCACGATCGCGGACTTCGGCAACCGGCGGCAGCACGCAGCGAACAAGCCACGCGGTACCACACGCCAGGTTGCGCCCCCACGCGGTAACGCCAGCGTGGCCGGACCCAGCGTAGGAGGCGGCACGATCGCGAACGCTGGCGCGGTTGTCGCCGGACTGCGTCCCGGCTTCCGGGTTTGCTACAATCGCGGGCTCAGCGCGAGTCCCGATGCCGAAGGCAGCATCCGGCTGTCGATCTACGTCGGCAGCAACGGAGACGTCACCGGCGTGTCCGGCTCGTCCAGCGGCAACCTACCGTCGACGGTCGTGTCGTGCGTCAAGGGTCGCGCCCGAAGCGCCAGTTTCGACCCGCCGGTCGGCGGCAAGGCGGTCGTCGTCGTCCCGGTCACGTTCATCAAACAGAAACGTTAACTTCGGGTCGAGGTCAAGCCGTGGCCGGCGCCAGTGCCGCTGCTTGCAACATGCGCCGCGAGTTCATCAGCGTGTCGTGAATGCGCCGGCTCACGGCCGAAATCGGGCGCTCGACCTGAGCCAGCCTGCGACGAAGCGCTCCCTCCACGCCCAACAGGTCGTGCAGTTTGGTCGGCGCCGCAGCGTCCGGGGACTCAGTCCGCGCCGCGACGATCGCATGCTCCATTTCCGCGAGCAGCCTGTCGATTTCGGCGCGCAGGGCGTGGGCCTCTTGGCGCGTCAACTGTTCCGCCTCGCGCCGCGCCGACTCCAGTTGCTCCAGAACCTGCAGCTCGCTCGACAACAAGGCGGCGAGCTGCGCCGCATCGAGCGTCATCGACATCGACTGCGGCAGGCTCGCTCGGCGTGGATCACTCCAGTGCTCGCCGGCCGCGCGCCGCTCGCGCTCGCGTCGGGTCAGCAACGCGGCCGAGTGCACTTCGCGTATCGGCGATGTGGCATCGACGATGGGAGGAAACGGATCGCTGCTATTGACATCGACAACGACGTCGAAATGCTGGGCCCAGCTGTGGTCCTCGCCGTATCCGGTATCGGTCATCCCAACGCACAGCGCGGCGTCGGCAAACATGTCAGGGAACCTCTGACGAAGCGCGTCGATCTTGCGCGGTCCGGAGTTGATGGTGACGGCGCTCGGTGGAGCGATACGCCTCGGGTCGGCGGAGCCCGGCATGCGAAACGGGACGCATAGCGCCTCCTCGTACTCCGCGATACTCGTGCCGACGGCGTGGTCGATGCCCAGCTCTGCCGCGGCGGCGTTGACTACCGGCGTGGGGGACGCACTGCTGAGCACCACCGTTAGATCGGGACAGCGCGCGCGAAGCCACTGCAGGTCGGCTCGCTCGATGACTTGATCGGCTCGGTGCCGATGCCATACCCGCCGCGCGTGCGACTCGAGCTCCGCCAGCGTATGGCCGGCCATCTGTGACAGCAGCACCATCTGCGGAGTCTGCTGGACGACCTGAACCGGCTCGGATCCGAAACGCGCGTACTGCAGCGCGCGACCCCACAGGTTCTTGCTCGCCAGCTTGCCCCAGACCAGGTAGTTAAGGCCCGGCTTCGCCCAAACCCCCGCGGCGGTACGCAGATAGCGCAGCACGCCCGCCGGGTCCGACCAATCGAGCAAGAACCGTCCCGGGGCGCGGCGTGATTCGACCCGGGCCAAGTGCGCTTCA
>JAUIKB010001120.1 GCA_030430975.1 Polyangia bacterium | reverse complement strand
CGAAAGGCCTGCTCTAGAGCGGCGTCGGCAGGTTCCTGCGCGATGTCGTGCAGCGCGCGGGTCCACAGCAGACTGTCACCGCGGTGCGCTACCAATCGCGCGAGTGCGACGGCGTGGCCGCAATGAGCGACGGCTTGCCGCACGCGCTGCGTGGCGGCGCCCTCCACGGCATCTTGGTCGATCCCCTTGCCCGGATGGTTGACAACCCACCGAGACAACCCCCTCAGCGCCTTGTACGACAGCCGATCGTGAGGGTGCTCACTGATCACGCGCATCAAGATGTCCGGTACATCGCCGTCCTCGAAGCGGCTAATCGTGCGCGGTAGATGAGTGAGCACTCGTTGATCATTCTCCGACGACAGCGCCGACACGCACGCATCGAGGGCCGGGCGTCCGAGTCTGAGCAACGCTGTCCGAGCGGAGTCCCGAGCCTGCCACTGCCCCAAGAGTCCAATCAGAACCGGGATGTCCTGCGCAGTCGGCGCGCGTGCGATCGCCGCCGCGACTTCTCGTGCGACGTCGGCCGAGTCGGCCACCGCAAGTCGGTGGAGCGCCTCCCGTCGAATCGGCTCGGGCAGCGCCTCCGCGGCGTGCACAAGGGTTACGTGTTCCTGCCAAGAGCCGGTCGCGATGATCGCATCCACTAAAGCGTGCGCCTGGTTCGCGTCGAGTGTCGAGGTGTGCGCGATGCGCAGCAACAGCGCCGCACTTCGCACGTCTGGCGACGGGTCGTCGAGTGCGGCAGCGAGCTCCGCGTCGGATGCTGAGATGCGAGTGCGATACTGCAGGGCCGCGATACGCACCGCCGGCTCTTCGTGAGCCAGCTGAGGCTTACTCGCCGCGAATGCGCTGTCCACATCGTGAGCTTCCAGAAGGTGCAGCACGCGGAGAGCCACCTCGCAGTTCGGATGCAAGACGAGCGTCGGCGGCAATAGCTCAACCCGTTCGTAGGCCTCGAACATATCTAGGGCAGCGAGCACTGTCTTCGCATTGGGTGACGCCAGCGCGCTCATTAGTGACTCGAGTGAGTGAAGCTCGAGCGGCGGCATACCAGCTTGCCGTGTCGAAACGCCGAGCTGAAGCTGAGTTCGAAACAGCCGGATGTATAGCCTCCTCAAACTCCAAAAAACCGCACCTGAAAGCGCGGCCGTCACCGCAACTCCAACCGCCACGAGGCGTAGGTCGACGGCCGCCGCACCGAGAGCCAGCAACGCGACCGACGCCAGGGCCTGACCACCGCGACGACCGAGCGCGGCCACTAGACCCTTGGCCTGGATGCGCACTGCAGAGGCGAGCGGCATGAACAGCACCTCGGTGCCGCTTCGATGCACCGAGTGGCGCAACACCGCGTCGACCCCCTTGACGAGGACAGCCGGAATCAGCGCGATGGTCGTGGCGACGCCGACGGAGGCCGCGGTCAGCGCAGCCGGCAGGACCAAAAGCGAGCGATTCGCGCCGATCGCACGGATCAGCCGCGGCGCGACCAGCAGCTGAAACAGCAGTGCGATCACGTTGAGGATGGCGCCGAAGCTAGCGAAGAACGGGCCGAGTTCGTCCGCCTCAACGTTCTGAGTGACGGCGGTCTTGAACAGAAAATCGGCCAGCGTGGTGGCAACGGTCATCAGTACGACCGCCGCCACCAAACGCCTGACGTAGCGCGAGGCGTCCGCGTGCTCGGTCGCGGATGGCGCGGGCTCCGGTTGGGACACGCGGGCATGAGCACCGGTCCGCAGTCGAGTCGCGAGTAAGCCTGCGACGGCAAAGCAACCCGCGGCCGGCCAGACGAGCACCCGCGTGTCGACGAACTCAAGCATGACGCGCGCACCGGCGCTGCCCAGCGCCGCGCCGACCAGCCCGCCCGCCGCGATCAGGGCGTATGTACGCTTGGCCTGATCCACGGCGAACGCTTCCGACATCCGAAGCCAAAACTCGACAACGGCCACCGACGCGAACAGCCCCACCCAAGCGTAGAGCACAAAGAGCGTCCACGCCGGCTGCGCGCCGGTCGCGAAATAGAGCAGCGCCGTGACGACTCCGCCGGCGACCAGCACGGCGCGCAGCCACCGACTGCGTCCGTGTTGCGGACGAAAGCGACCCATGAGTTTAGTCGCAGTCAGCACCGCTACCGCGATAGCGAGGTATGCCCACGGCAGGTGGGCCGGCGACAA
>JAUIKB010001119.1 GCA_030430975.1 Polyangia bacterium | reverse complement strand
CTGGCACCACTGCTTGTCGCGACGATCGGTGCCCTCGAACACCATGCGCAGACCGCCGAACTCGGCGGCGTCGCCGGCCTTGGTGCCGGTGCCGTGAGCTTCGATCAGCTCGACGGTGTCCGGTCCGTAACCCGCCTGCTCGTACGCGCGGTTCAGGCACTTAGCTTGGCCCTCCGACACCGGCGCATAGACGCTCTTGGAGCGACCGTCGGACGAGGCACCCACGCCGCGGATGACGGCGTAGATCGGATCGCCGTCGCGCTCGGCATCTTCGAGTCGCTTGAGCGCCACCATGCCCAGGCCTTCGCCCAGCATCGTGCCGTCAGCCTGATCGCTGAACGGACGGCAGTCGCCGCTCATCGACAGCGCCGGGGTCTTGGAGAAGCACATGAACATGAAGATGTCGTTCATCGTGTCGACGCCGCCGGTTACGACCATGTCGGAGTCGCCGAGACGTAGCTCGTTCACGGCCATGGACAGCGCGCTGAACGTCGATGCGCACGCCGCGTCGCTGACGCAGTTGGTGCCGCCCAGGTTTAGACGGTTGGCGATCCGCCCCGCCACGACGTTGCCGAGCAGGCCGGGGAACGTGGACTCTTTCCAATCGGTGTAGTGAGACGAGATCCGCGCGCACACGTCCTCGACCTCGTTCTCGGGTAGGCCCGCGTCCCGCAGCGCTTTGGCCCACACGGGCCGCTGCAGGCGCGCCACCATCGAGCCGAGCAGCTCCTGGCCTGAGGTCACTCCCAAGATGACCGACGTGCGGTTCAGATCGAGATTGTCCACCGAGCCACGACCGGCGTCTTCGAGCACCTTTTGCGCGACGATCAGAGCCAGCAGCTGCGAGGTGTCCGTCTCCGGCACGATCGACGGCGGAACGCCCCAGCCCATCACGTCGAAGTCGATGTCCTTCAAGAACGCGCCGCGTCGCGCGTAGGTCTTGTCGGGGATGGTCGGGTCGGCGTCGTAGTAATCCTCGAGCAGCCAGTGGCTAGCGGGTACGTCGGTGAGCAGGTCGGAACCCGCGAGAATGTCAGACCAAAATCCCGTGGCGTCGAGCGAACCCGGGAACAGGGCGCTGACGCCGACGACTGCGATCGGGCATTGGTTAGGCTTATTGTATTGGGTCATATATCTACCGTGAAATAGGCGTCGAAGGTTACGCTAGCGGTCGGGGACGAAAATCAAAGGCGCTGCTCGGAAGCGGAACGCCGAAACTGCGGAGCTGCTGGGCGCGCGTGATGACGGCGGCGCCCTCCAGAAGATTGAGGGCCACTTGCACGACGGTGCGGTTGTCGGGTTCGGCCAGGAACGTGCCCTGGGTCCAGGTGTTGAAAGCGCCCATCGCGGGACCGCACCAGATCTGATAGTCGGTGGCGCGATCCGCTTCGCCAGCGATCGCCCAGCGGCTGGACAGGCCGAGATAGGCTCGGAACACCAGCGCCATCTTGTGGTGCGGATCCGCCTCGGCGGCGTCGACCTCTTTCGGGTCGCGACCGGACCAGAACTCGCGCGTCGAAGCCCAGGCGTCTGCGAACGTGGCGCGCAGAATGTCGTTTTCGACCTTGCCTCGCACAGCTGCGGGCACGTCGTCCCAGCTCTTGTACTCGTGGTAGACGTCCCAGAGCTTCTTGGCGCGCCCGGCGAACATCGTGCCGCGCTTCAGCACTTGAACCTCGACGCCTTGCTCGAACATGTCGGCGGCGGGCGCCATGATCACGTCGGCGATGCCGGCGGTGGCGAGCATGCGCTTGCCGTCGGCGTGCAGACCGGATTCGATCGCCGCTTGGTTGACGGAGCCGGTCAGGACGTAGGCGGCGCCGAGCGCGAACGCCGCCGCGACTGCCGCCGGAGTTCCGAGGCCACCAGCCGCGCCGACGCGAATCGGTCGGTCGTAGCCGTGCTTGGAGCTGAGCTCATCTCGCAGCGAGGCGATCGTCGGAAACAGCGCCGTCAGCGGTCGATTGTCGGTATGCCCGCCGGAGTCGGACTCGACGGTGATGTCTTCGGCCAGCGGAATGCGCGCGGCCAGGCGCGCTTCCTCGGCGGTCAGTTGCCCGGCGGAAACCAGCTGATCGAGGATGCGCTGTGGCGCCGGTTCCATGAAC
This sequence comes from Polyangia bacterium, assembly GCA_030430975.1. GTDB lineage: Bacteria > Myxococcota_A > Polyangia > Polyangiales > Polyangiaceae > JAUIKB01. The sequence goes on along the minus strand of JAUIKB010001119.1, from coordinate 60 downwards.
AAGCGCGCCGTTTCAGGGCGTGAGATCTTGGCGAACACGTAGTTGAGGCGCTTCACCTTG
>JAUIKB010000066.1 GCA_030430975.1 Polyangia bacterium | reverse complement strand
GCTGGGCGGCCGGTGCTGCATCCACCCGCTGCCGTTGTCTGGCCCAAAAGCACCGAAGAGGTGATCGAGGTGGTTCAGTTCGCGCGGCAGGAGGGGATCCCGCTTGTGCCGTTTGGGGCTGGCAGTGGCGTCTGCGGCGCGGTCAAGCCGCATCCGCGCGCGATCGTTGTCGACATGAAGGCGATCGCCGACTGGAAGATCGATAGGGACGCGATGACCATCGACGTGGGGGCCGGCGCCATGGGTATTACCTTGGAAGAGGATATTCAGCGGCTTGGGTTTACGGTGGGTCATTTCCCATCAAGTATACTGTGCTCAACCGTCGGCGGTTGGATCGCTGCGCGTGGTGCCGGTCAGTGCTCAGGGCTGTACGGCAAGATGGAGGACATGACGGTGGAACTCGACACGGTCCTCGGTACCGGCGAGCCGGTGCACATGCGGCGCCGTGAAAGCGCACCCGACCTCATTCCGCTCATGGTTGGCAGCGAGGGAACGCTCGGTGTGATCACGCGCGCCCGCCTCAGGTTGCATGCCGCACCCGAGGAACGCGGCTTTCTCGCCTATAGCTTTCCGACGATCGAAGCCGGCTGGGAGGCGATCCGCGAGGTGTTTCAAGCCGGACTGCGGCCGGCCGTGACGCGGCTGTATGACCCGATCGATTCGTTCATCCTGAAACAGGGCAGCGTGAAGGACGAGCAGCCGGCGCAAAAGAAGGCTTCCAGCCGCAAGCGCAACCTCGGCCCCTTGGCGCGTACGATTCTGAAACTGCCCAAGGCGTTGAACGCCGTGATCGAAGCGGCCGAAGGCAACCTGCTCGGCGGGGCCACGTTGATCCTCTTGTTCGAGGGCTCGAGCGGACCTGTCCGCGAAGACACCGAGCTCGCGCGCTCCATGCTCGACCGGATGGACTGTGAATCGATGGGAGAAGCTCCCGCTCGACGCTGGCTCGAACACCGCTACTCGGTGAGCTATCGCCAGGCGCCAGTGTTTCGACTCGGTGCGTTCAGTGACACGATGGAAGTAGCTGCCCCGTGGTCGAAGCTCGGCGCTCTTTACGATGGCGTGCGCGACGCGCTCGGCGACCACGTGCTCGTGATGGCGCATCTCAGCCACGCCTATCCGGACGGATGTAGCATCTACTTCACCTTCTCCGGTGCTGCGAAGGACGACGACGAGGCGCTCGCCAAATACGATCAAGCCTGGCAGGCGGCGCTCAAAGCAGCGATCGACGCGGGAGGTACCCTGAGTCATCATCACGGTGTCGGTCGCAGCAAAGCGCCGTCACTGGGCCAGGAGCTAGGCTACGGCGTTCGTGTCGCGCGTGACGTACTCCGTGCGCTCGACCCGTCTGGGGTGATGAACCCCGGGAATCTGCTGCCGCGCACCGACGTGCCTATCCCGCAGACGCCGATTCCCGAACTCGGGTTGGACGTTCAATCTCGGACGGTCACGTGCGATGCGAGCTCACGCGTTTCGGAGGTCGAGGCCAGTCTCGTGAACAAGGGTTTCACCTTGGGCGTGCCACTGCCGTCTGACGATTCGACCGTCGGCGCCTGGCTGGCCGCGGGGGGTGCCGGGGCGCGCGCCAATTGGGATGACCCGGTCCGCCAACTATGTCCGGGGTTGGTCGCGGACATGGGACACGAACGTCTCGTGATTCGGTCGGCGCCCCGGCGCGCTGTCGGTCCCGACTTAAGCGCACTGTTCCTGGGCGCGGGCGAACGCATCGGGCCGATCACGCAGGCCACGTTGGCGGTGCGCCGGCGCGACCAACCGCCAGCTCGGAACCTGCCGGTTGGGTTTGACATCGACCCAGCCATCTCACCAGCCGAGGACGCTGCGTTCGGGCGCATCGCCAAGAGCGTGCTTCAGCCGTAGCGAATTGACCCGTCGCGAGGTGTGGTTACCCTGTGCAAATGCCGCCAGTGATCGAGCCGCCCGGCATCGAGATGATCGCCGATGTCGATGACGCTGAACGACCAGACTAGCCTCGGCGCGCACCGCGTCGGCGTACGCTCTAGGCGCGCGGCCGTGCGGGCACCGTTTCAAGAGCGTCCGCCAGTTTGGCCAGCGCGGATTCGACCGCCATGCGGTCGTCGGGTCTGAGTTCGCCTTTGCCGGCGCGATGCATGGCGTAGCGCAGCGCTGACGCTTCCAGACTCGTGAGGGCGATGGTGCGCTGGTACGCGAGTTCATCCACGCGGTAGCGAAGCAGCACGCGGCCATCGTCTAGGATCCGCTCTCCCACTACTTGCGCCGGCATGCGGCCCTGACCGAGCAGCTGGTGGACAACAGAGCGCACACGTTTGGCGCGTCGTCGGGCGCGAGCGAGCACCCCGCTTTCGAACAAATGGAAGAACTTGTTGCGCGAATATGCGTCGGGCGCGAGCACAAGCGCACACAGCAGCGCTTCGGGGTCGAGCGTTGCGGGCATCAGTCGCCCTGTGCTTTCAGCAGTTCGGCCTGCTGCCAGGCCGTGATGGCGTCGAGCAGTTCGTCGAGCTCGCCGTCGACGACGCGATCGAGCTTGTAGAGCGTCAGCCCTATGCGGTGATCGGTAATGCGGTTTTGCGGATAATTGTAGGTGCGGATCTTCTCAGACCTATCGCCGCCTCCGACCATGGTTCGCCGCTCGTCGCGAATAGCGTCGGCCTGTTTCTGCTGTTCGATGTCCAGCAAGCGACTGCTCAAGACCTTAAGCGCGCGCTGCTTGTTCTTGAGTAGACTGCGTTCGTCCTGGCATTTGACCACCATGCCTGTCGGAAGGTGGGTGATTTGCACCGCGCTGTTGGCGGTGTTGACACTCTGGCCGCCCGGCCCCGATGCGTGCGCGATGTCGTAGCGCAGATCGCTCTCATCGATTTGAATCTCGACCTCGTCCGCTTCCGGAAGAACAGCGACGGTCGCGGTGGACGTATGAACGCGGCCCTGCGCTTCGGTCGCCGGCACGCGCTGTACTCGGTGCACTCCACCCTCCAGCTTCAGCCTTGAAAAAACCTTGTTTCCCGTGACCAGAGCGATGACTTCTTTGTACCCGCCGGCGCCGGCGTCGCTGGTCGAAAGGACCTCCACCTTCCACGAGCGACCCTCCGCGTAGCGGCCGTACATGCGGAACAGGTCCGCGGCGAATAAGGCTGCTTCCTCACCGCCCGCTCCAGCGCGGATCTCCAGGATCGTGTTCCGATCGTCGTTGGGATCCTTGGGCAGCAGCAGCACCCGAATTTGGTCTTCGAGTTCGGCCAGCTCAGCTTCGAGCCCCGGCAGCTCTTCTCGGGCGAGCGGCCCGAGTTCGGGGTCGCTCAGCGCCTCCTTGTCCTCTTCGATCTGCTTGCTGATGTGCTGCCACTTCTGGAACGTCTCGACGACCGGCTCGATGTGACTGCGCTCCTGATTGAGCTTTCGCATCTGTGGCTGGTCGCTGATGACTGTTGGGTCACACATCAACGTCTCGATTTCCGAGCGCCGGCGCACTAGTTCATGGAGCTTTTCTTCGGGGAGCACTGTTTGTATTCCTAGCAAGCCGCGGGCAGGACCTAAAGGTCGCTGCTCGAAATCGACACGCGGGCTGGGTGGATGACGACCCGCCCTCATCGTCCGGTGGACTGGGCGCCGCGCGCGGTAGAATACCTTATGCAGGGAACGGGACCGCGTTTATGCGGCGCCGTGAACTCGCGCGGCCGTCATGGGATCACGACCCTGCGGTCGGGCTGTTCGACGATACCAGTCGACTCAGGCGGGATCACCGGCCTCATGGAGGCGGGCCTTGGCCATCCACTCGGTCTCGCGGCGGAGCGTGATATCGAGCGCCGTAATGGCTACCTCGAGCTGGTCATCGGACGGATCGATCGTGGTGATGCGCTGGACTAAGTAGCCGGGCCACAACAGCACTCGCAGTGGCGTGTCGTTCAATCGGGAGAGCACTCGCTGTAGCTCGAACGTCACCGCGATCAGTACCGGAAGAAACGGCAGCTTCCAGGCGAACAGTGCGGCCTGCGATGCGAACCAGCCCGTCGGGGTGAACGGCAGCACCTGAGACCAAAGCCAAAAACCGGGAATGCACATCATGGCGACCATGACGACGAATGTCGTGCCGCACCTGGGGTGGAGGCGAGTCTGCGATCGAGCAGCGGCTATCTTGAGCGGCAACCCGGCCTCGTAAGCGTAGACTGTCTTGTGCTCGGCGCCGTGGTACTCGAAGACCCGCCTTATTTCGGTGACTCGCCGAATAAGGAGCATGTAGCTCATCACGGTAAGCAGCATTCCCAGGCCCGTCAGCGCGTGAAAGCCGAGCGATGTGATCGTCAACTCGACGGGCAGCAGCCAAGCCAGGAGCGCTGCGAATACCTGCGGTAGCGCCACGAAGAGAGTGAGCGCCAGCGTCGCCGAGATCAGGCTGGCGATCCGGCGCTCGCCAGAGCCCGGTTTATCCGGATCGTAAAAGACGTCGTCCTCGGCGGCGAGCGTCGCGGCGCGAACTGGGCCGAGCAGGGAGTTGATGAGCAATGTCTGTGCCGGCGCGACGGGCTGATCCCCCTCGTAGATCTCGGCCGAAAACCGTAGCGCCTTGCTGCCGATTCTCAGCGCCTGCACCAAGCCAAAGATACCCCGAATCAGCGGCCACGACAGCGGGCCCGAGGTGGCAACCTTGATCGGCTGCTCCCGCACGACCAAGTCGCCGTTGCGCTTACGCACCACTGCGGCGATCGCGTGCGGTGCGCGCATCATGACGCCTTCGATCAAGGCTTGCCCGCCGACGAATCGGGGACCTGTACTTCGGGGACTCATGGCCTGGCTGTTACCGTCAGCATAATGCCGCTTCACCGGTTGTCGCGTCTGCGCCCGAATCAACCTCGATTTGCGGGGTTTTTGGGTGCGTCAAACTCCATCTCGGCAGCGTGGGCCACGGCGGGGGGAGACGGAGCCCGCGTCGTGCGTGCACTGGGAAAACAGCAGCATCGAGTCTGGGCTCCTCTGTTCGCCTTGGCCCTCGCCGGCGTGGTGGGTACAGCAGCGGCATCCGCCATGCCGACTAACCCGTCTTTAGACCACGCCCCGCTGCGCTTGCCGGGCCAGCGACCTGATGTGCTCGATGTGCTGGGCGCAAGCGACACCGCCGCTGCGCACGTGGGGTGCCGCGATGCTGCGGTCGACGTTCGCGCCTAGCAGCGACTACTGCGAGAAGTCGCAGCTTTGCATGAGGCAGCTCTGCGGAACGATGATCTCCGGCTGGCCGGTGAGTGCCGTCATGATGAAGTGCTCGATCTGTTCTCGCGCGGCGACGCCAGCCGGCGATTCCCCTGCGCCAAAGCCGTGAATGTCGAGTTCGTCTGTAGACGCCACCTTGAATTGGGTGATCGCCGTTGCGTCGGCCGGACCGGCAACTGGCTCGACGCCAACGATCGCCTCAAGCACGGCGCCGATGTGTACCGCGCCGGTCGACGTTGCGGTGATGTCCGAGCCGATGTTTGGAAGGATCGGGTCGCCCATGCTCTCCTGAATGAGGAATACGTCAGCCGGGCCTGGTTCGGCACCTGCCCAAACGGCGCCGTCGATCGGGTCCCACACGTTCTGCGCCATGGCGGTCACGAGTCGCACGTCGAGCGCCGTACCGAGGTTAACCTCCAAAATGCCGGCGAGGATGTCGAACGGCTGCGAGTAGGCAGAAAAGTGGGTCCAGGCGGCTCCCGGAACGTTCAACACGCCAAACCGCACCAGCGGGTCGGCACTAACGACCGTCAGTCCCATCGTTCCGCCGAGTGAGCCACCGATCCAAAGCGGCGGTGCAGCGCTCGGACGACGCCCGGCGGCGGGGTTCGGCTGTCCATTGATGCGCGGTGCGCTCGCCGCATCAGCGAGCGCGCCGGTTAGGGACCGGGTCAAGCCCGCGATGTCAGCAACCGCTTGCTGCTGCAGCGCTACGACGTGGTTGCTCCCCGAAAGCGGCTTGACCAGCCTTAGCAGCGTTGTCGGTGCATCGGCGCCCAGCCCGTAAAACGACACGCCCAGCTTCGCGACGCCAGCTCGCGCGAATAGATCTTCGAACGTGTCCTCGTCGTATGAGCCGCCCAGACCATGCCCGTACAGCGCGACCGGATAGTCGCCAGTGCCGTCCGGGATCATGAGCCGAAACGGCGCGTCGCGGTCACCGATGGATTCTGGTTCGACGCCCAATTGATACGAGTCTGGATAGTCAGGCAGTCCGCGCAAGCGACCGTTCAGGATCAGCTGGATGCCGGCGCGCGGGTTCCGTTCGAGCGAGTCGATGACGACCGTCACGGCGCCGTCCTCGACACGTTCGACTGCCGCGGCGCGCATTGCACGGGTGCGCGCCAGTGCTTGGTCGCGATCACGCGTCGTGAAATCCCAGATGCGAGCGACCCCGCTGAGATCGATACCTTGATCGATGAGCGTTGCGCGTGCGCTTTCGAAATAGGCCGCCCACGCCCGTTCGTCGTCGGTTTCCGGTTCGACGAGACCAGCCCGGATCCGAGCTTGCCGACTGGGTACGAGGTCTCCGGACGCAAAGGCTACCGCGATGTGTTGCGCTGCCGGGACCATAGGACGCCTGGGATACGCGATCACCACCTGGTCCTGGCCGTCGTCGGTCACGTCGGTGCGAAGCGGAACCTCGCTTCCGAATGCCTCGTGATCGGCTTCCATTACGAATAGACGGATGAGTTGGTCAGTGGGCGCGCCCTGAATGCTGCCGGGCACGCCGACCAAGAGTGGAGACACTGTCGAGAAACCGGTGGCGCCGACCAACCCTGCTGGATCGTCGAAGACCAGCTCGTCGGGATCGATTTCGACGCGTACGCCAGTCGGCGACGTTTCGTCTGCGATGAGAAAGCGACTCGACGGCCAGGGCAGGAAACAGCGGACCGGATCCGAGTCGTCGCATCGGCCGGTGATTGGTCCGTCGACGCCCCCCCCGCCGCTGCCACCCATTCCGCCGCTGCCGGCGGCGCCAGCCTCGCCACCGCTTCCGGCGCCGCCGGTGTTCGCGGGCGATTCGTCGGAGCCACAAGCGACCGCCAAATGGGCGGCAGCGAGCAGCAAGGCGACGCCCCACTTGAAAGGTCTTGTCACGATGCCCGACCGATCAGCTATCTGCATTGCCCGCAGCATAGCGCTAACCGCGGCCAGAGCCGGCTAACAGTCGATGCAGCTGCAATTGTCGTTCGGGCAAGTGGTGATCGCGCAGGTCGCTCCGGTCTCGCATCGCAGTTTACAGCCGCCCCCCGCACATTCTAGCTGACAGGTTGCACCACCGGAGCAGGTCAGATCGCAGCCGCCGCCCTCGCAGGTCGCGTCACACGTCCCGCCGTCGCATGCGTACTCGCAGTCGCCGTCCCCACCACAGCTCAGATCACACTGGGTTTGGGTAGCGCACTGAAATCCGCAATCGCCGACGGCGCAGTCGAACGCGCACGTCGCCGTCGCCTCACACAGCGCCGAACAGTCGCTCAGCGCGCACCGAACCTGGCAGTTGGATCCGGCGCGACATGTCGTCGCACAACCGGGCTGGTCACAGACTAAGTCACAAGCGGCGTCTCCAACGCATTCGCAGGGTGTTGTTTCACACCGCTGTGTCGCGCCAGTTCCGCCGCTGGCACTGCCACCGCTGGCACTTCCACCAGTGCCCACGCTGCCCGAGCCAGCGACGCTGCTGCCGCCGGTCGAGCCCGCGGCACCGGCGAGTCCGGCCCCGGCGCTTTCGCCGCCCGACCCGCCAGCGCCAGCCGCGCCACCCGTCGCGCTATCCGGATTCGGCTGGGTGACGCGTCCGCATCCGTGGAGTCCGTATCCTACAAGTAGGCACGTGCCTACTTGTAGGATAGCTCTGGCGCGCCGACTGCCGGAGAGCTCGCCCCGGTTGCTCTCCGTTTTCGAACGCACGAGCCGAACCATTCAACTGCATCCTGCAGCGTGTGTTGTCGCCTGACAACACGCGTGGCAATCTGAAACTGCATGTATCTTCGAACAGCGGCTCTGGTGCTCGCCGCTCCGTTAATACCGCTGGTCGGATGTAGCAGCGCTCCCGAGCCAGACGAAGCGCCGCCGACACGGACGTCGCTAGGACGGTTTGTGTTTCACGTCGACGTGGCGGCTGGTCGTTTCGATATCGAACGCATCACCAGCCCCACCGCGCCCGGTGTCGCCCACCAAGCCCTGGAGCAGTCTCACCTGATCGATGTATCGGTTGCCGGGCCCGGTACGTTCGACGGCACGAGTCGCGTGCTGGCGGACGTGCGCATCACCAACGGCCTCGCGTCCGCGCTCAACGAGCCTTACATGCAGGTCGTTTCCGTGAGCGACCCGACCATCGTTTTCGAAGGCATCGACTCGGGCGATGGCGGTGTCGGGAGCGTTTACGCGTACGCCGACCTCGACGTCAGCGGCGGCGTGAACGCGGGCAGCGCGTTTCAGTCGATGTCGATTTTGGATCCCGACACCTCGACAACGTTCTCGTTCAGCGTGGATATCTTCGCCGACGCGGATGCTCCGGCCGCGGCGATATTTCCCGACGCTGACGATGACAGCTACAATCGTGAGCCTTCGCAGCCTGCTGGGGACGATTGTGACGATACCGATCCGGCGAAGAATCCCGGAGGTCTGACGTGCGCGTTGGAGTGCGGCGTCTGCGGCGTCGACGTGTGCAATCCCGGAGGCTGCTGCGCGGCTCAGTGCGTCGGGACGGACGTATGCACGCTCCCGTGTACGGCGGGGTGCGCTTGCGATCTGGGCGATGACCCGACGGTGCGCAATTCGACCTACGTTGACTGCGCGCCGGGCAGCGCCTGTTACCTAGAGTGTTTGCGACCAACCTACTGCGGGGTTCGGGACTGCGATGCCGCGAATTGTCAGGTGGATTGTACGGATAACTCGGGTGCTGACTGCGAGACCGATATCTGTCGAAACGGGGCGCACTGCGACCTGAACTGTACCGCAGTGCGTCGCGACTGCGAGGTCGACGAGTGCGTGGGTGGATCGGTGTGCGACGTCGAATGCTCCGGCGGTGGGCGTGAGTGCCAGATGCGAGACTGCGACGCATCGACGTGTTTGATCGACTGCGTCGACAATCCGGACAATTGTCAGTTCGAGGACTGCGCCAACGGCGCGTACTGTGACTTGACGTGCTCGTTCACCGCCTCGCCGACCGCCCCGGTCGGCACGTGCGACATCGACAACTGCAGTGGGTCGGAATGCCACGTTACGTGCGGGCCGGATGACGACAGTTGCTTCATCACGACCTGCACCAGTGCGTCGACCTGTTCGGTAACGTGTGACGATGCCGACAGCCAGTGTCTCATCTCGGACTGTTCCGCAGGCTCGACCTGTGACGTCACCTGCTCCGGTGATGCCGCGCTGTGCGGCATGCGCTGCGACGGTACGTCGTCATGTCGGTTGGACTGCACGGCGCAGACATCGGGCAATTGCCTACTGAGCTGCAACGGTGGGCCGCCGCTGACCTGTCCCTCCGGCGTGCTGACGTGCGATTTGTCGGACTGCTGACACACCGGTGCGGCGCGTGGTGCGAATCTTCAGCCGCGGCAGACCCAATCGGAACGTCGGCCGTCCCATTGACTGTTCGCTGCGGGCGCCATTGGGCATTCGCGTCGCCATCCGGAGTACGCTTTGGTCGTGAATCGTATCAACGTTGCCCAAGTCTTATCCCGCGTTGTCCCGCCAGTCCTCGCCGCACTGTTCGCGCTGACCGGTTGCGACCAGCAGACGTCGCCAGCCGAACCGTCCGCGAAGCCACCGGCTCCGACGGTATCGGCGCCGGTCGTGACGTCGTCCGTCAAGGCGCCGGGCCCGAAGGCGACCGGGTCGAGCCTGGGTGCCGCCAACCTACCCGGACACGGCGGCGCGCAGGATGCCTGGCTTGTGGTGAGCGACGGCGCAAAGGAAGTGGGCATTATCGAACTGCGTGCGGGCAAGGCACCGGTGACGAAGATCCTCCCGTCGCACCCCGATGGAACGCCACTGACCGAGCTGATGGGCAGGATAGGAGGCTCCAACGGCCTTGGGCTCGACATGCACATCGCCGAACCGGGCGACAAAGGGATGGGCGAGAATTCCACAGTCATCATGCGCTACGGCGATGAGGGCTACGTCGATGCGCTGAAGCACGCCCTCGAGAGCAAGAAGTACTCGGTGTCTCGTGTCGAGCCGCTGAAAGGGACTGTTCCTGAGAAGTTCAAGAAGGTGATGATCGAACGCAGCGGTAAGCCGGTGGGATCGATCGACTTCAGCAAGAGCTATTGGGCGATGGTTACCAAGGAGCCTCAGGTGACGGTGAGATTCCTTGAGATCGGGCAAGGTGCGAAGTCGCTCAGGACGGTTACCGCGAGACCCAATGAGCCTGGCTACCCGCGCGCCGCGGTGCTCAAGCTCGTCGTGGCTCACTACTACGACAAGAAGCACGGCTACGAGCTGCGGTTCGAGTAGCGAGCATAGGTATGTGGCTAGCGGTAGACTCGCACTACGCCAACGATCGTGTTGCTACCGCGGGCATCGTGTTTGCGGCGTGGACTGATGCTCAACCGGTTGCCGAATATGCGTCGATGGGCAGTGCTCCAGAGCGCTACGAGCCAGGCAAATTTTACCGTCGGGAATTGGTTCCTACGCTGGACCTGATTCGTCAAGTTGCCGAGCCGATTGTGGGTGTCGTGGTCGACGGCTACGTCACGCTAGACCCAGCTGGTCGACCGGGACTGGGGCAGTACGTTTACGATGCGCTAGACGGAGAGCTAGCGGTAGCGGGTGTCGCCAAGAGTCCGTTTGCCACGGCGACACACGCTCTTAGCGTGCTGCGCGGTAAGAGCAAACGACCACTTCTACTCACGACAGTTGGCATCGAGGCGCAAGTGATCGCCAGGCGGCTGCAAGCAATGCACGGAGGCCACCGTTTGCCGACGCTCTTGAAACGGGTCGACACGCAGTGTCGAAACGCACTCATGGCGTCTTGAGGCTAACGGTGTGACGCTGCTCGTTTGGCGAAGCCCGGACAGCGGTTCGCGTCAACCTCATGCTTTGCGAGTACGAAGACCTTGACGTGCACCTCGGCGGCGCCGGAGGGGAAGGTTGTAGTCGACCTCGATGCCCGGATGGGCGTGACAGTCACCGAACGATCGGCGCGTGCGGTCGAGTTCCCCACCCGGCGCCTGATGCCTTTGGCTATCGGGACTCGTCCGTGTCGGCCGCCGCCGGGCGTCAAACCCAGTGCGGCAAGCTAGCTGTCGGACTCGGAGTCCGACTCCCGAATCCGGAATCACGTGGCAGACATAGGAGCGTCCGGTTCGTTACCGCTTGGAATATTGTACGCCGTGATGGCGCTCTGCGGAGTCGCCCTGCGTGTACCGCAGGTCACCGTTGGAGCGGACGAGTGTCCGCGCGGTTCGCTAGTTGAGGAACGCGGCAGCGGAGCAGCGCTGGAGAAACAGCTTAACGCCCACGCAGAGCGGTGCGCCGCCGCAGGGCCTCACGGCCCGGTCGCAGACTTCCCGCGGGCCGTGAGGCCCTGCGGTGTTCACCGGCAGGTCACCGTTGGAGTGTCCGCGCGGTTCGCTAGTTGAGGAACACGGCAGCGGAGCAGCGCTGGAGAAACAGCTTAACGCCCACGCAGAGCGGTGCGCCGCCGCAGGGCCTCACGGCCCGGTCGCAGACTTCCCGCGG
>JAUIKB010001118.1 GCA_030430975.1 Polyangia bacterium | reverse complement strand
GTTATTTCGTAGAAAAATGTCTTCTCCCACCAGGGTCGCGTGTACTGGGCCGTCACGACACGCTCGATGTACTTTCGCTGCTTTTCCAGGTTGGCCGCGTCGCCAACGGCCGCTTCAAAGCCAGTCTCGGTGATCCACAGCGGCAGGGAGCCGTAGCCCTTGTTGACCATCACTTCGCGAACGCTGAGCGGCCCCTCGTAGATGATGCTGCCACCCACGTCGAGGACGCGGTGCTCCTCCAGTTTGTTGTAAAAGCTGTCTTTGGTCTGTCCGGCACCAGCGTCGTCCTCCGGAAAGTCGGCGTAGATGTGAAAGCTCACCGCGTCGAGCTTCGAACCACGCGCCGTCAGCGCGGCGTCTAAGTAGTCGGCGTACTTGTCGCTGACGCTCGCGAGTTCGGGCCCGACGACCAGACACGTTGGACAGGCGTCTTTGATCGCGTCCACCGTCACCGTGAACACGTTGTCGATCCACTCCTGTCGGGTGCCCTCGAAGAAGTGCTCGAGGTTTGGTTCGTTCCAGGTCCCCCACGCCGCCACGCGGCCGTCGGAATAGCGATTGACGGAATCGGTGACGAACCGCCTTAGCTCGTTCGAATCCGGCACGTCGTTGGTCGCTCCGTCCTGTAGTCGATCACCGGACACCGATGCCCACGCCGCCCCGTAGCCGATCGTCGCGAATACCTTCAGGCCGCGGGCCTTGGCGTCATCGAGCAGTCGGTCCATGACCGAATAGTCGATAGCGCCTTTTTGTGGCTCGATGATGTTCCAGTTGAAATCGATGCGGATCCACTCGGTGCCGAGCTCTTTGGTCAGGTCGAGCGTGTCCGCAGGTGGAAGGTGAACGCAAACGCCCAGCGCGATGGCGCTGCACACGGCAGGGAATGGCATCCCGAAAGTGTGACACGGTTAGCGGCACGGGTGTTCCGGCGTAATCGTTACAGACAGAATGTAGACGGGCGTGATCGGTCGGGTACCTTCTGTCGGAACGGCCATGAGGTTACTGAGAGCCGTATCTTCGTTGCACTGTCCAAAGATCGTGTAATGCAGAGGGGACAGGTGAGCAATTGGGCCGTCAGTGATGAAGAACTGCATGCCGTTAGTGTTTGGGCCGCGACTGGCCATGGCCAGCACGCCGCCGCGATCGAATCGCAGCCCACCGCTTGACTCCACTGGAAATCGATAGCCGGGGTCGCCTGTACCGTCGCCGTTCTGACCGCCGCCTTGGGCCACGAAGTGGCGGATGACACGATGGAACTGGGTTCGCTCGTAAGCGGGCCGATGCACCCATTTACCGGTCTTTGAATCCTTAAACGGGCGCGTCCCGTTCGCGAGACCGACGAAGTTCGCGACGGCGTACGGCGCGTGCTCGTGGTGGAGTCGACACTCGATGTCGCCGACTGTGGTCGAAATCGTGGCGATGAGTTGTCCAGAGCCTAGCAGCCCGGCAGCTGCGGCTCTCAGTGGAAACGCACCCGCCGGATCACCATTGGCGGGTACGTGACCGTCGGGCACCACGTCTGCGAACTTTCCGGCGTCCCAAGCGCAACGCCCGGTAGGCTCAGCAAGCGGGGGGACTTCGTCGATCTCCGCGGGCACTGACAGCGCAGTCGGTGCGGGGGCTGTCTGAGCACCAGCGCAGGCGCCAACCAGGACGCACAGCGCAATACCCATGCGAGACGCGGTGTTCATTCGAAACGTTGAATGGGCGCGGTCGCGCGCTATCCGAAGATCTTTCGGGTGACGATCAGGATCACGAACGCCCCCGCTGTCGCCAATCCCACACTGCGCAGGTCGAATCCGGTGACCGATCCTAACCCCAATCGCGCGCCGCCATAGCCTCCGAGAAACGCGCCGAAGACGCCGAGCAAGATGGTTCGGATCCAACCCCCACCGTCTTTGCCGGGCATCAACCACTTAGCAAGAGCTCCGGCTACGAGGCCAAGCACGATCCAGGTCAGCAATCCCATGCGGCTGTTTCTAGCACGGAGAGCACAGTTGGCTCGGCGCGTGATATAGCGGCGCGTGGGCTCGTTTTACGACCAGGTGCGCGGGGGGCAGCACGGCATTCGCCTCTACGGATTGGCGCCGCCCAAGCGTGCGACGGATCCGGAGCGTGTCAGCCACATTGCCAGCGGTCAGGTGGAGCGGCTTAAAGCCCTCGGCCCGGATGCCGTTG
>JAUIKB010001117.1 GCA_030430975.1 Polyangia bacterium | reverse complement strand
TCAGGACAACCGTCGGACGCGCGGTTCATTCCCGGCGCCGGTCACGGGGCGTCGCCGAGCATCACGACGTAGTCGACCTTGGCCGCTTGGTCGTCGCCCTTGGCGCTACTTGGCGTGACACGCCCCGCTGCGCCGGAGTTATCCACGATCAAGTAGTAGATGCCGGGAGGCAACGTCATGTAGCGTTTCCACAGCTGACCCTTCGTGGCTGCGTCCTGCAGTAGCGGGGCGGCTTGCATGGGCGCGGCCCCGCCGGTGTTGATGTAGCGGTCGATCATTCGATCGCCGGTAGCCTTTTGAACGAGTAACAGGTCCACGGCATCGGCACCATCGACGCTCACGGTGAAGTACAGCGCCTGATCGTCGTCCTTTACCTCGAACCCGCCGAGATAATCCTGCTGACCTTGGTGGACCTCGGTGCGACTGTTTTCGAGAATGCTCTTGTCGGTGTTCGAGACTTTGAAGGGTTTGAATGGTCGCTGCCCTTCCGCAATGATGCCGAGCCCGAAGTCAGCGTCGCCGCTCTCGTCGTAGCGTATAACGGTAAATCCCCGCTGCAGCTGGCCCTTTACGATGCTTCGGCCCGCGGCATTCGGATCGAAGCCGGTCATGGCCAAGCCGGTCTTCGCCAACGCGCTTTCCACCAGCAGCGTCTGAAACGACGTCGCGTCGATCTTGCGCGGTCGCATGTAGATGTACATCGCTTCTTCGGCGAGCTTGAAGTCGGCGGCGTATTCGATCAGGCCAGCGCTCTTGAAGCCCATGCGATCGCTGACGTTTGTCCACGCGTAGCCCTTGCCGGAGTACTGGACGACGAACGACTGCCGGTCCTCTTCATCTAGGACTTGTGATTGGCAGTTGTCGGCAAAGAACCGCCCCATCACAGGCTGGTCGTCGCGGAGCTTTAGTGGCGCTCCGCGCCGGGTCATTTCGTAGCAAAAACGATCGAGCCCGAACTTCAGGATGTCGAATCTGAGCGATTTGTTGCGAGGGTCGTTCACCACGCCCTTCCCCAGCACTGTCATCGCCTGGTATCCGGTCGTCTCCTGATTGCAACCGAAGAGGGTGACAACTGCGCTAGCGGCTATGCCGACAGCGAAAAGCCTGCGCGGGACCATCGCGGCGTACGCTATCACGACTCGGCGGCCTGGCACGAGCGCGCGGTTGGAGGGTAGGCGACGAGCCGTAGCTCGGGCATAACGCGGCTGTGACGGGCTCAATTCTCCTCGAAGCGTCGCGAAAGGTCACGGTCCTCGGCGCGGGCGCGTGGGGCACGGCCCTGGCTATGTTGCTGGCGGAACAGGGCGGGGCCGTTAGTTTGTGGACGTGGCAAGCCGCGCACGCTCATCAGATGGCGCAAGGGCGCGAGAATCCGTTTCTGCCGGGCTTCGAACTGCCGGAGCAAATCGCTCCGACCGCGGACCTGGAGCAAGCGCTGAGTGGCGCCGCGCTGGTCGTGTTGGTGGTGCCGTCGCACGCTCTGCGAGAGACGTTGCTCGCGGCGAAACCGTACCTGACAGCTGACGTCCCCCTCGTGTCCGCGAGCAAGGGGATCGAAAACGACTCGCTGATGTTGATGAGCGAGGTGATTCAGGACGTCTTGGGCGCTTCGGTGGCACAGCGCTCCGTTTACCTCTCCGGGCCCAGCTTCGCGAAGGAGGTCGCCCAGCGCCTACCGACGAACGTGGTCGTCGCGTCGCACAACGAGGAGCTGTGTCGGGCCGTGCAGGCTCGGTTCGCTACGCCGACCTTTCGCGTCTATTCGAGCGCGGACGTCGTGGGCGTTGAAGTCGGCGGCGCCTTGAAGAACGTGATCGCGGTGGCTGCGGGCGCGTGCGACGGACTCGGCTTCGGTCACAACACGCGCGCGGCGCTAATCACACGCGGGCTGGCGGAGATCTCGCGCTTGGCCGCCAAGAAGGGTGCCGACCCGCTCACCCTCGCTGGGCTTGCGGGCATGGGCGATTTGGTGTTGACGTGCACGGGCGGTCTGTCGCGGAACCGGACCGTCGGGTTCGAACTCGGCAAGGGCCAGTCGCTCGACAAGGTACTGCGCAGCTTAGGACACGTAGCCGAAGGCGTGTTGACGGCTCGCAGCGCTTATCACCTGGCGGCCGAACTCGAGGTAGAGCTGCCGATTTGCTTCGAGGTTTATCGAGTTTTACACGAGGGTAAGCCGCCC
>JAUIKB010001116.1 GCA_030430975.1 Polyangia bacterium | reverse complement strand
CCGGCGAGCATCCCGCTGTGGACGACGCCCGCGACACGCAAGCTCACCACCGCCGATCGACCGCCTGAGGCGATGAGTTCCGGGCTCAAGCTGTCGGCCGCACGGAACGAATTCGAGCCCGTTCAGCTCGTCATCGGGCCAGCTGCGGGCAGCGTCACGGTCGACGTCGCGCCGTTCCCGAACCTAGGCCAGGGCCAGCGCGTCGAGTTGTCCCAAGTCGGCTACGTGAGCGGCACCGCGGACGACCTCGTACCGCTGTCGGGCGGCGGCTCCGTTTCGCTGAGCGGAAGCCAACCCGAAGCCGTGTGGCTCACGGTGTACGTCCCGGAAGGCGCACCCAAAGGCGAACACGAGACGACGCTGACGGTGACGCCCGATGGCGAGTCACCCGTTAGCGTACCGGTAACCTTGACGGTGTTTGACTTCGAACTGCCGAAGACGGCGCACTTCGCCACCCAGCTAAATGTGAATGTGTCGTCGCTCGTACCCGATGGCGGCGACGTGGACGACGCCAAGTCGCTGCTGTTCGAACACCGCATGACGCCTAAGTCCGTCACTTGGCCGAGCGGCTTCAACTGGAACATCACCTGGGATAGCGACGCGTCGCCGACCAAGTGCAGCGCGTTTTACGACGAGCCGGACGAGGGTCCGCAGTACTCGATCAAGCATCTATCCAAGCGCTACATCCTGGGCGAAGGCTGGAACGGCGTCGGCTTCCCCAACGCGATGGTCTTTCAATTCATCGACAACTCCACGCCACGCCCGGACACCTTCTGCGGCGTCAGCCGCGGCGACCATTTCGGTACAGCCGCATACAACACAGAGTGGTCGAAGTTCTTGTCGGCGCTCGACGCGTACCTGGGCGATAACGGTCTCGCCGAACGAGCGTACTACTACGTTCAAAACGAGCCCCAGGACGCTGAGGACGATCGGCTCGCCGCACACCTATGCCGCATCACGAAAGCCGCCGCGCCGAATCTACGCATCGCCGTCAGCGAAGAACCAAAGCCCGAAATTGCCGAAGATCCGGACGGCGCGTGCGGCTACGATATCTGGATCGCGCACACCCGCGCGTACCAGGAAGCTTACGCGCACGAGCGCATCAAGGATCACGGCGAAGAGGTCTGGTACTACAGCCTCGACCAAGACCCCGACCCGTACTTCAACCCGACCAAGCCCGATACGCAGGGCATGCACAGCCGCATCATCCCGTGGGCGGCGTGGTCACATCGCATCACCGGCTGGGCGTACTACGACGCTAACCGGTTCTTCAATGGTGCGGTTCCCAACATCCGCGCGGAGCTGCTGCGCGAGGGTTTCGAAGACTACGAGTACCTGTGGCTCGCCAACGACAAGGCACACCCCGGCGTCGGCGCCACCGCCATCGCCGATCCTACCGCCAAGAGCGTCGCGGCCAGCATGACGAGCTGGAACAAGAGCCCAGACGCGCTCATGGCGCTGCGTCACGAACTCGGTCGCTACATCGAGGGGTCACGAAACAGCCTGCCGACGCTGTCGGTCGAATCGGCGCGTCCCCGCGGCGCCTACTACATCAACTTCCAAGATCCGGCAGGCAAGCCGAGCACCGATCCGCTCGAGGTGGACGGCAAGACGTACCTGAAAATCGGCTGGGAGCCCTACGACGACAAGCTCGGCTTCGGCTGGTCGGGTCAGCACATCGACAACCCGTCGATCGCGCTGTTCGGGTTCGATGACATCTCGGGCTACTCGGCCGTGCAGAAATCGTACATCTACGACGACTACGGCCGCGACAATCTGTTCGAGTTCGCCATCGAACCCGGCAAGTACACCATCACCGTCGGCGTCGGGCGCCCCGCCAAAGGCTATCCAGGCGATCCGCACAACCTCAGCATCGAAGGCGAGCAGGTCATCGACGACGAACTCACCACCGACGCCAACCCCGTGATCGAACGCAGCGTCACCGTGGACATCACCGACGGCAGCATCTCGATGGTATCAGGCGGCAAGAGCGTGATGACCGGTGACTACGCGTATACTTTCCTCGCGTACATGCACGTCGAACCGGCTGAGTGACGTCTGCCCCTTTCACGCGCGACGCCCGACTTCCGACCGCAGTCGACCCGCTCCGTCCCGCTGGGCTGCGAAATGCAATCGGTCGCTACTTCTTCAGTCGCCGCGCTGGGAGCATGCTCTTCGGCGGC
>JAUIKB010001115.1 GCA_030430975.1 Polyangia bacterium | reverse complement strand
ATGTGGAACTACCTGGTCAGCGGTCTGCTGCTCGGCAGCACGATCGTCCTGTTCGATGGAAACCCGGGTTATCCCGATCTAACAACCACTTGGAAACTCGCAGCGGATGAGCAGGTGACGTACTTTGGTACGAGCGCGCCCTTCATCATCGCGTGCAAAAAGGCAGAGCTGACGCCGGGCAAGACGTTCGACCTGTCGCGGGTTCGAGGTGTCGGCAGCACCGGAGCGCCGCTGCCAGCGGACGGCTTCGGCTGGGTTTACGAGGCCGTGGGCAAAGACTTGCTGCTAGGGTCGGTGAGTGGCGGAACGGATGTATGCACGGCTTTCGTGCTGAGCTGTCCGAACCACCCGGTGCACGCCGGCGAGATTCAGGTGGCGGGGTTGGGCTGTGACGTCAAGGCGTTCAGCGACGAGGGCGAGCCGGTGATCGGCGAACTAGGCGAACTGGTGCTCACCACGCCGATGCCGAGCATGCCGGTGAAGTTCTGGAACGATCCGGACGGTGTTCGCTACCGGGCGAGCTACTTCGAGAAGTACCCCGGCGTTTGGTGTCACGGCGACTTCGTCAAATTCACGGAGCGTGGCAGCCTGGTGATCTACGGCCGTAGCGATTCGACCCTGAATCGCGGCGGCGTGCGCATGGGCACCAGCGAGTTTTATCGAGTGGTGGATGGCTTCGCCGAGGTGCAGGACACGCTCGTGGTCGACACCGGCTCGATCACCGAAGAAGGCCGCTTGTGGTTGTTCATCGTTCTCGCCGAAGGACAGCACCTGACCGATGAGCTGCAGAAGCGCATCAAGAGCGCGCTGCGGTCGGAGTTGTCACCCCGTCACGGACCGGACGAGATCCGCGCGATCGCGGCGGTGCCTCGCACCATCAGCGGAAAGAAGCTAGAGGTGCCGATCAAGCGTATCCTCAACGGCGTGCCCCGCGACAAGGCGCTGACGGAGGGCGCGCTGAAAAACCCCGAGGCGGTCGACGACGTGCTGCACGCCATGGGCCGCGGCTAGGCGGCAGCCGTTTGCGCGTCGCGGCGCTACTTCTTTTTGACCCGCAGTGCGAAACGCGGCAGCGCCGGCAGACTTGCGCCGTGGCGTCGCACGATCACGCTGGTCTTGAACGCTTGGTGCCCCAGCGCCTCCCATTCGTGAGTGCAATGCTGCACGCAGGTCGCCGTTTCCAGGATGCCGACATTCGGGGTGCAGTCGGTCTTCACCTTGCCGTACCCCTTGGAGCCGAACGCCTCAGCAGCGACCTTCAGCTCCTTGATCTCCTTTGCCATCTGGGGGTCGGAGTAGACTTGGCGATCGGCTTCTAATTTCTTGCCGAGCGCCTTGGCGGCGGCCTGACCATCCACGCAGATGGCGAGTAGCTTGCTGCCTCGGCTGCGGACATACGCCAGTTTGTCGGCGGGGTTGGCGTCGGATTCCTTGTTGCCTTCGTCGAGCAGCCGCTTGTCGACGGCGTCGAGCTGATCGAAACCGACGCGGGCGACATCCGCGAAGTGCTTGGCTTCTTCTTGCGACTTGCTGCAGCCGGCGGTGGTGATGGCCCCGGCCAGTCCGGCCATTGCGAGTGTATGGGAGTATCGCAGCATGGGCCGGACTCTACCGTAGCTGTCCGCGGCGGCTAGGCTTCACCATCGATGAAACGCCGAATCAGGTGATGTGCGAGAGACACAGCCGGCGGATAGAAGAACCCGTTGGGAGTTCGCAGTTCATCACGGGAAACCCAGCGCGCCGACTCGAGTTCCTCGCCGTCCAGTTCGATGTCGGTGGTCAGCGCACGACAGAAATAGCCGATCATGAGCGATGCGGGAAACGGCCAGGGTTGGCTCTGCAGATACCTCAGATCGCTTACCTTGAGTCCGACTTCTTCTTCAGCTTCACGCAGCACCGTCTGTTCGAGATTCTCGCCAGGTTCTACGAACCCTGCGAGCACGGAGTACATGCCGTCCGGAAACCCCGGCTGACGCGCTAGCAAGCAACGGCCAGCGCCGTCATGGATCAGGATCATCACCGCGGGGTCGGTGCGCGGGAAGTGGCGACTCTCGCAGCTCTCACAGACCCGGACGTGTCCGCCCTCGCGAGGTTGGCTCGTACTGCCGCAATTCGCGCAGAACCGATGGCGACGGTGCCAGTCCAGAATTGAGCGAGCGTAAAAGCACACGCCGAGACCATCGGCT
>JAUIKB010001114.1 GCA_030430975.1 Polyangia bacterium | reverse complement strand
CACGGCATCACCCGACTCGGATGACGGCGGCTGTGGGTGCCGGGAGGTTCGCAGTGAGCCGGGAACGCAAACCAAGCTCTGGGAGTTGCTCGCAGGGTTTCAGCGACTGGCTAGGTGATGAACCGGAGGCGGTTAGCGTTTGTGACGGTCTCATCAGCCAAAGTAGCGCATCGCTACGCAGGGTGATCCCAACTCGCTGTCAGGTACGCGAAGTCGTTCAGCGGTACGTCCGCGAACGCGGCCACAACGGCTTCAAATACGTCCCGCGAAATCGAAATCGGGCGCTGCGGACCGACCGCCTCGTGGATCTGGGGATATGGCTCGAGCGTGGGGAACGCTTCGAACAGCCGTCGTCGGCTCGGACCATAGTCGGTCGGCTCCTGCTGAATCGCCCACACGCCGTAGACCGACGCGTCGTCGCCGGTGCGGTTCACGCTCAAGCCAAAGTAAACGCCATCCGGATTGCGGCTGAGGCTGTGCGCTTCACGCTCGGCGTTTCGACAGCGCAGCTCGATTAGCTCGGGCACGTGGCTCACATCATGATTGATGAAGCGGCGATGCAGTCCGGTTGCGTTTGAAAACACCTCGCATTCGATGTCCTCTAGCAGGCTCGCGGCGAACTCGAACGCGCCATCCCACACCTGTTTGACGCCAGCGCGACCGCGAAGCGCCTCAGCGATCCACTCCGCTTGCTTCGGCTCGACCGGCAGGTCACCACGATTGAGCGGACAGCTGAGTGATGCCGTCCCCTTGGCGCTACGACTGAGCGAAAACTCCCAACCTCGGAGGCGGTACGTACGTGTCTCGCTGCAAAATGAAACCCACGCAGGTCGCTCGAACGCCATGTCTCAGCTGCGCGGCGGCGCCCCGCCCTCGACCATGCCGGGAAAGCCCTTGAGATACGCAAGCAGATCCGGCCCCACGTCGACGCTGCGGAGAAAGTCTTGCGACCACATCGGGCGGATGGGCGCGAAGTCAGCGGCAGCCGAAACCGTCACCCAGTCAGGGTGCGCGATCGCGCTGCGGCCTAGCACGACCACGTCGACGCCAGCATCTGTCGCTCGGCGCGCATCTTCGCGCGTCCAGATGCCGCCCGCTGCGAACACTGGAACGTCTGCGGGGAGCGCATCGCGAACCGTTCGGGCCACCAGGCGCCCGTCCGACTGGTGGGGTGCGGGGCCCGAAGCGTTTGCGAGCGAAAGATGGATGAAGTCGGCTCCGTCCTCGCAGATCCACGCCGCAACCTGCACGCCCTCGTCGAGTGTCAATCCGCGTGGCGCCCACACATCGACCGGCGACAACCGCACTCCGACGGCGAAGTCACTGGGCACGGCGGCACGCACCGCACGCATGACCTCGCGAAGAAACCGCGCGCGGCCCGCTAGGTCCCCGCCGTAAGCGTCCGTCCGGGGGTTGTCCTTTGGAGCGAGGAACTGGGTGAACAGATAGCCGTTGGCACCATGAAGCTCGACGCCGTGAAACCCGGCACGATGAGCGCGCTGTGCCGCTGCTGCGAAGTCAGAGGTGACGCGCAGAATATCCGCTTCCTCGGCGCCGCGGCAGCCATCGACAACACCGTTTGCCGTGGTGAGGCGGTCCGGCGCGAGCTCGGCCTTGGCACCCCCGTGGTGGAGCTGAACGACGACGGTCGCGCCATGTTCACGCAGCGCTACGGCCAGTCGCCGGAGGCCGGGAACGTGCTCGTCACGCGCGATGCCGAGCTGTCCTTTCCAGGCGTGGCCCTCTTCACTGACGAAGGCGGCGCACGTACTGATCCACGGAAACCCGCCACGTGCTCGGCGGGTCAGCCAGGCCAATTCGTCGTCGCCAAGCGAGCCGTCGGGATGGCTCTGAGTGTTGGTTAGCGGGGCCATCGCCACCCGACCTGGCACCGTGAGGCCGCAAGGGAGACGGATCGGCTTGCTGAGGTCAGACATGGACGTATCGATCCCAGCTCCAGCGACGACGAGCAAGGGTGAACACGTCGCGCGAAGACCCGTCCTGGCGGCCGGGATCCAGCCGCTCCGATCGGGTAAAGCCGGGCCGCAACGCGCGAACGACTTGCCAATTATCCCTACACTTACGGACACTTGGGGACACCGCGATGGAACGACAGAGAACGCTGGGATTCGGCTAGGTTGTGTTAGCGTATCGGCGGAGAGAGTGGTCAACACCCCACCCCGAAAGG
>JAUIKB010000065.1 GCA_030430975.1 Polyangia bacterium | reverse complement strand
GACGGGTCTCGGAGGTGTGCGACCCGTGCGACGTGCCAACGGCTGGCCCTCAGCCCCTACCCTACGGCAGCGACTTACTCCAAAGCGGCTTCGGCGCCAACGGCGCGGCCTACACGGCCAGCGGTACGACGACCGAATTCAGCGCCGGGGTTTTCGGTGTCGCCGCCGGGTACTCCAACACGACGCTCGCCTCATTCCGTGGCCTCCAACTAAGCGCTATCGGAGGGGGTTCAAGTGGCCTGGACGGGCAGCTCGCCCTTGACTACAGCGCCGGCCTGATCAAGCGACTGGGCGCCGATCACGGCCTTGTGGCGCGCGCGGGCGTGGACGCTTATCTCTTTGGTAATTTTGCTTTCTATCGTTCCGGCATCGAGCTCCCTAGTCTAAGCTTCGGTTACCAACGCTTCACTCGCCGCTACTTGGTTGAAATGGCCGGCCGTGGCGCGTTTACGCTCGTAGGGCGCTACTCAACTCAGACTACGGGACGACAGCACACCGGCACCGCGCCGACGCTTGGCGGACATCTCGCGGTGCACCTACCGCGCGTGTCGTACGAGGGTCGCTATCGACAGCTTCTTGGGACGGCCGCAAGCGGTTCGCGCGAGGTAAATGGCTTGCTTTGCGGAGTTCTGCGGCCGTTTTCCTTGTGCACCGAACACCGCATCCTGTGGTCAAGCGCTGGTTCGGCCTTCGCTGGCTACGTAGGGGTCAGCGTGCTTCGCTCGATTCGCCAGGTTCGCTGAGCCTGAGAGATCCAACTATTGACCTGGCGGGCTGCTTGGCCCAAAACGCCGGTCTCATGGCTGCCGACCTCAACCCTGCACAACGTGAGGCGGTGAACACCCTGAGCGGTCCGCTGCTGGTGTTGGCCGGTGCCGGTTCCGGCAAGACGCGTGTCATCACCTATCGCATCGCGGAACTCATTCGCCACCGGATACGGCCAGAACGCATCCTGGCGGTGACGTTCACGAACAAAGCGGCACGAGAAATGAAAGAGCGAGCGATGGTGCTGCTCGGAAAGCGGCGCCGCAAAGCGACGCCGGAAATCTCCACATTCCACGCGCTGTGCGTTCGCGTTCTGCGGCGCCATGCCCAGCGCCTCGGCTATCCAGAGCGCTTTCCAATCTATGACCGCGGCGACCAGGAAAGCGTTGCGCGTAGCGCCCTGCGCGAAATCCGCGTCAGCAGCGAGAAGCTCCGTCCTGGAGATCTGCTCTCCCAGATAAGCGCGTGGAAGTCCCACTCCGTGTTGCCCGAGGCCGCGGGAGAATCCGCCACCACCGACAAGCAGATTCTCAGCGCGCTCGCGTACGCCAAATACCGGACGGCACTGCGCGCCTCGGGCGCAATGGACTTCGACGACCTCTTGCTGCTGACCGAGCAGCTATTCACGGAACATCCCGCGGTGCGCCAACAAGAGGCCGGCCGATTCGACCATCTTCTGATCGACGAATACCAAGACACCAACGGCCTTCAGTACCGGATCGTCAGGGCGCTAGCCGAAGGCCACCGCAACCTGTGCGTCGTGGGTGATGACGACCAGTCGATCTACGGGTGGCGCGGCGCGGAGGTTGAGCACATTCTCAACTTCAAAAACGACTGGCCCGAAGCGACGGTTGTGCGCCTGGAGGCGAACTACCGATCGCGAGAGGCAATCCTCAACCTCGCCAACGTGCTCATCGCGCACAACTCCGCACGCCACGACAAAGTGCTGCGCCCGTATCGCAAAGGCGGCGAACCGCCGCGCTTCGTGCGCTTCGAAGACGAGAACGCCGAGGCGACCGCCGTCGTCCGTGAGATCCATCAACGCGTTAACGCGCCACCACCGGACCGAGCTGGGCCTCAAGATTTTGCGATCTTGTTCCGGACGAACGAGCAACCTCGAGCGTTCGAGATGGAGCTGCGTCGAGCCAACATCCCGTATGTTCTGGTAGGCGGACAGTCATTTTACGACCGCAAGGAAGTACGCGACATCATGGCGTACCTGAAGGTGCTGGCCCATCCAGGTGACGAGGTCTCGCTGCTGCGTATCATCAACACGCCGTCTCGAGGCATCGGCAGCAGCACGATTCAGACGCTATTGGGTCACGCCGTGGATCGTGGCGAACCGTTGTGGAACGTCCTCGACGAAGCCGCCCGGCATGGCGACATCAGCGCGGCTGCGCGACAGCGCGTCGAGGCGTTTCGTCAAATGATCCGCCGGTATCGGGAGCGTCTCACCCACATGCCGCTCGTGGACCTGGTCTCCGACCTGATCCAGGAGATCGACTACAAAGGCGAGCTGGAGAGACTCGCGTCCAGCCCGGCAGACGTGGACGTAAAGTTCGCCGCCGTCGAGGAGGTAGTCAACGCGATCGGGAGCTACGCTGCCCGAACTGAGGAACCCACGCTGTTCGGATTCTTGGAGGAAACCGCGCTGGCCGGACGCGAGGACTTGAAGGACGACAACGAGAAAAAGCAACCCAACGCCGTCACGCTGATGACGCTGCACAGCGCCAAGGGCCTGGAGTTTCCGCACGTTTATATGGTTGGCATGGAAGAGGGCCTTCTGCCTCACAGTCGCTCACTTATCGAGAACCGCAGCATCGACGAAGAACGCCGACTTTGCTACGTGGGCGTTACCCGTGCGCGCGACACGTTAACGCTGACGTTCTGTAAGGGACGAATGAAGTGGGGCAAACTACGCCCGTCGATCCCCAGCCGCTTCCTAATGGAGATGCGCGGCGAGACCGACCGGGCCCAGCGCGCCGCACAGGCCGGCCATCAGGCAGCGCTAGCAGCCGCCGCCGCTCGAGAAAAAGCCGCAAAAAAGCCCAAGAAGGCTAAAAAGCGACGCTCCGGAACAACGCCTCGACGCCGATAACGCGCAGGCCCTTGCGTCTGGTCTACGCGGGACACAGGATCGCGCCATGAGCCGAGTACTGATCACGGGAACGAACCGCGGCATTGGTCTGGAGCTGGTGCGGCAGCTCAGAGCGCGTGGCGATGCCGTCATCGCCGTCTGCCGCGAGCCATCGCCGGAGCTAGAAGCTTGTGGCGTCGATGTCTTTTCAGGAATCGATGTGAGTCAAGATTCCGGCTTGAAAAAACTGGCTGAACTCACAGCCAACGAGACGCTCGACGTGGTGCTAAACAACGCCGGTGTGTTGCGAATGGAGTCGATTGAGAACCTCGACGTCGAAACGATCCGAGAGCAGCTTGAAGTAAACTCAATCGCACCGCTACGCGTAGCCACCACGTTGCTGCCCCGTCTGGCTGACCCTGCGAAGCTCGTCGTGATCACCAGTCGCATGGGCTCTCTGACAGACAACACGTCCGGCGGCATGTACGGCTACCGCATGTCCAAAGCGGCGGTAAACGCAGCGTTTGTCTCGCTGGCCCGTGACCTTGCACCACGAAACGTTCACGTCGGCATTATTCATCCCGGCTTCGTGAAAACCGACATGACCGGTGGCAACGGCAACGTTGGACCCGATGAAGCCGCCGCGCAGATCATTGCTCGCATCGATGAACTCGACGCTGCAAAGTCTGGCTCCTTCCGGCACGCCAACGGCGAGCAGCTGCCATGGTAGCCACGACCCGGGACGGGTCATGAACAAGTTCTTTCACGGCGTCTTGCGGACCGTCCTGGTCGCGTCGACGCTGTTGCCGATCTACCTACGCTACCTGTGGCTTTGGTTGCGTCACGAGAAACTGGGTTGGAAGGTGTCCGCCGACCAGCTCAACCGGGTCCACAGGAAGAGCGCCGCGAAGTTCTATCGGCTCGCTGTGCGCATGCGCGGGGGCATGATCAAGGTAGGCCAGATCATCAGCACACGTGTTGACATCATGCCTATGATCTGGACCGAAGAACTCTCAAAGCTACAAGATTCGGTCGATCCTTGCCCGTGGCCAGTCATTAAGGCGCACATGGAGTCCGAGTACGGTCGCAGCATCGACGACGTGTTCGAATCGGTCGATCCCGAGGCGGTTGCCGCGGCGAGCTTCGGTCAGGTTCACCGAGCCGTTACGAAGAACGGCGACGAGCTGGCGCTAAAGGTGCGTTACCCCGACATCGTCATGAAGCTGAGCGTCGACCTATTCCTGTTCGGAATTGCCGTCCCCATGTTCAATATCTTCGTACCGAAGATAAAACTCAAGACCGTGTACGCTGAAATGCGCCAGGCACTTGAAGCGGAGCTTGACTACAAAGACGAAGCCACGAACACAGCCCTTATCCACGATAATTTAAGCGACCTGCCCCATATTCACGTCCCCAAGGTCTTCAACGAATTCACGACCAGCAGCATCATCGCGACTGAGTTTTTCCACGGCCACAAAATTACCGACAAGGCGCGGATGAAGGAGCTCGGGGTTGAGCCGGTCGAGATTCTGAAGCTGGTCCTGCATGCCTGGACACGCATGATGTACCTAGATGGGGTTTTTCAATCCGATCCGCATCCCGGCAACCTGTTCTTCAGGGTGGTCGATGGAACACCGGAGATCTGCATCATCGATTTCGGGCAAGTGAAGCGCTTGCCCCCGGACTTTCACAACAAGCTCGTTAATTCGGTAATGGCGTTCATGTCGCGCGACGCGGACAAGTACGGCGCATCCATAGTCGACATGGGACTGCTCTCAGCCTCCGACGTCGAATCGATCCAGCCGATGATCCAGGAGTTCTTCGATCAGTACTACGACTTGACACCGGCTGAAGCGATGAAGCTCGACTTCGACAAGATTCGAGCGGACGTCAAAGAGTTCATTCGCCGCATCGACGCGATCACCGTACCCAATGACCTCGTTCTGTACGGACGCACGTTCTCTCTGCTGGCCGGCCTGGCTACCAGCCTGGACAAGAACCAGAACGCTTTGCAACTGGCCAAGCCGATCGTGATGTCGACGCTCGCGCAAGCCGCACTCCGCTCGGCCGCAGCTCCGGCGTGACCGCTTCGGCGGATGCAGGTCGCCTTGCAGCGTGGGGCGACATCGCCCGTGGCCTAGTCGTCGCCGCCGTTTGGATAGGCTCCGAGCGCTTCATGGCGCTACGCGGAGCCCGACTCTTGCCTCCGGACATCGCTCGAGAGTTGACGCTGCCATCGTTCATGATCTTGGTCGAACTGGCAGCGGCAACGATCGGATTGACCGCCGCGGCGGTGCTGCTTCGAGGCCGCCGCGTGCGTCACGCGCTAGGTATCACCCGCCCCCGCCACGTCGGTAGCGCGGTCTTGGTAACGCCACTCATGTTCGCTGTGGCGTTGGGCCTAGCGTTCCAGATCGCCCTGCCCACATTGCTGCTCGAACTGCAAACGCGCGGTGTCGCAGCAGTTCAGGCGCAAACAGGCGAGCTCGGCCGGGCGATCACTCAGTTGCCTATCGCCCTTACTTTAAGCTGGGCAGTGCTCGTGGCGCCGGTTTCGGAGGAACTCATGTTTCGCGGAGCTCTCTATACCGGACTCCAGCGCGCTTTGACGCGGGTGTGGGCGCCGCCCCAGATCCAATCAGAAGCCAGCTACATCGACAACGGCCTGGTGTACCGAGGTTGGCGTGCGGCACTCCGGATAACGCGCAACGGGGGGGCGACCGCGATCGTTACGGGATTCATCTTCGGAATAATGCACGCTGATCTGTCCGGTGGCATGGGGCTTATCCGTACGGTTACAGCGAGCGTGCTCGGCCTTGTGACCGGCGCGACCCGGGCGATCTGCGGATCGGTGCTAGCGTCGATCGCCGTGCACGCGGCGTTCAATCTCTTGAGCGTTGCAGCAACGCGACGCTGGATCGTCTCAGCGACGTTTCCCATGAAGCGCGGCGTCCCTACGTTCACGCTGGCGCTTGGGGCAACGGGGCTCGTGCTCTTGTTGCTACTTGTCGCGCTGCGCCGCCGCCGCAAGAGCCTCGAGTAGCGCGGTCTTCGCCACCGGTTTGGCGACAACGCGGTGCGAACGGTTCGCGACGAACGCCCGCGTACGCGATGTGTAGGCCCCCCCAGACGAAAACACGAAGCGCGAACTGAGCGCCGGATAGAGTTCGGTCACCGTCTCGAAGAGCTGGATCCCGTCCATATCGGGCATCATTAGGTCGCACAGCACAGCATCGAACCCGCGCTCGCGGTGCAGAAGCTCAAGCGCTTCAGCACCGCTACTGGCTAAGGTCACCGTCACCTTGTCCCGGAGCAGCCGTCGATACGCTCGAAGTAGCGCCTTTTCATCATCCACGATCAGCACACGAAGATCCTTGTCCGGCGGCGCGGGCGCCGGCGGAGTGCGACGCACCGGTTTCACTTCGAGCTGGCTACGCAACGGCAACTCGATGCGAAACCTCGCGCCCACGCCTCCCCGAATGGACTCTCCGACCACCGCACCTCCGTGGCCGTGAACAACTTCAGCGCACACGCTCAGACCCAACCCAGTAACGCTACCGACGGGAGCCTCCGGACCGTACGGCTCGAACAGACGCGTCAGTTCGTCTGATGTGAACCTCGCGGCGGAGGCCTCGATGAGGATCGCCACCGCGCCATCGATCTGCCGACAGCTGACGCTGATCGTCGCATCGGGCGCCGTGGCCCGATCGGTGCGGCGCGCCACGACCAACAGGAGACTCGAAAATGCATGCGCGAGTCGGCCGCGGTCCGCCACGATTCGGTCGACGCGCGCGAAGTCGGTTTCAACCGCCGCGTGGTCCCGCATCATCGACCCGAGCAAGTTGCAGGTCAGCGCAAGTACTTCGCCCACGTCAACGTAGACGAGTTCGTTTTGATCGATGCTCGCGAACGTCTGCAGGTCCCGGACGATAGACCGAATCCTCAGCGTGGCTTCGAGCGAATCGTTGACCAGGGCCAGCTCGCCGTCTTCCCGTAACCCCGCCTGCGTGAGCAGCTGACGAAGCGTTGCGAGATTGGCCATAACGATCGCCGCTGGATTATTGATTTCGTGCGCAACCCCCGCCGCGAGTTGGCCGACGGCGGCGAAACGCCGCGCGACTGTCCAGTCTTTCTGCTGGGCGAGATCCGCTCCGCCCGAGGGCGTGGGCGGTGCACGACGCATGAACAGGACGACGAGATCGCGATCATCGACCCTGTACTGCGTGCGGGTTACTTCCAGCCCGACCGCCAAGCCGTCGGGTGAGTTCTGGCGAACACTCTGAGCTGCAGCCCGAGCGCTCTGTGTCTGCTTGGCTAG
This sequence comes from Polyangia bacterium, assembly GCA_030430975.1. GTDB lineage: Bacteria > Myxococcota_A > Polyangia > Polyangiales > Polyangiaceae > JAUIKB01. Next base: position 4,598 of record JAUIKB010000065.1, on the reverse strand, counting down.
CTCTTGGACAGTTGTGTCCACATCGCTTTGAGGACCGAACTCGGACAAGAGCGCTGCAGCAGCTTCGCTTAGCGCCACCGTGTGGCCTTCGCAGACCACCGCCACCGCATCGCGTGTTGCATCGATGAATGCTCGAAGACCGCCGAGGTCTCGGCCGCGAGTCATCGTTTTGTGTCGAACGCCAGCTTCTGCCAACTCGCCCTGGCGCCGGGCCCTTTGCATGCCCACAACTCAAGACGTGCGGGAACACAAAGAATACAAGCGTTGGTCGCCGTTCCCTGTTCGTCCTCGGGATGCCGACTGATGCTGTCCACACCGTCGCTGCGATCCGCAAACAGCCGCTTCAGCTCTTCCACTGTCTTGTCGCCTCCGGCGAGTCGCCCGGTCAAGCGTGCGAAACGCGCCCGGCTAGACGTGTTCGGAGGCTCGCCTTGCTTGTGGACGTGCTCTTCGTCCAAACAGTGATTGGTACGGATGACGGCGACGGAGGCCGCTTCGCGCCGCATGAATCGAGTCGCGCTGCACTCGTACTCCATGGCCTGGTCTGAGTCCGCCAGCCAGTAGGTGTGCGCTGCGGCACGAGGAGCCGTTTCCACTACCCGCGCGGCCTCCGCGAGGCTGCTCGCCTGCGAGATCCGGTGCAGGATGCTTAGGTAGCCTGCTCCCGGACGCGTCCCGAGAACCTTGATGTTGTTGGTCCCGAACGCGATCCCCTGCGCGTTCATCCCCATCAAACTCGGACAGCCAGCGCAGGTTACCGTCCACGCCTCGGCGTCGGCGTCGGCGCGATGAATCGCCACGACATACTCCAGGTCCGTCGGGTTCAAGTCCCATGTCTGACCCGCCAAGACGCGCTGATCTCGCGTCAACGCAGGCGGTACGAGGACCGTTGAACACCCTTCCGGATCTCCCGTATTCGACAGCAGCACGACGTCGCGAACGTCCGTCATGTTGGCTGCGGCATAGAGCCGAACGGCATCGATCTTCGCCGCACGCGCCACCGCTAGGTGCTCGGCCACGCCTTCGGCGTGGAAGGCCTCTGCTGCCGACATACAGGCTGCCCCCACCTCCAAGAAGCGATCGAGAGCGCCGGTGATCTCTGACGGGTCAAGTCGCTCGCCTAGGTAGTCGCGCAACGCATCGAAACGCTGGGCGACGAAAGCGTGAATCAGTTCAGCGAGCTGCTGGCCGTGTTGAGTCCCGCGCTCGACAGCGGTCCCCTTGACCTGGATACATCTGAGGTGATCATTCTGCACGTTCGAGTTCGTCATCGAGTCTTGCATCCCATTCATCCGCGTCGGCTCCGGCCGGAGGCTCTACACGCTTTTCCTCCGATGCTGCGGCTCGCCATCGCCGCACCATGAAGACCGCCCCAACGCCAGCGGCACCCAAGGCTACCATCAGCCACGTGGCGAAGCTCGCGAGCGGACTCGACGGCGGAACCGCGCGGATCTTCTCGCCGTAGCGCGACACGATGTCCGCCTCGATCGTGTCCGCGGACTCTCCCGCCTTGAGGCGGGTTCTAATCTCGCGTCGCAGCTGATTGCTGACTTCGGAACCGTGTATGTCTAGCGTCTGGTTCCAGCAACAGGGTGCCAAAATCCGACCTTCCAGCGCATTTGCGCCCGGCACGTACTCACCGGGAGTGGCGGACGCTGCAGGTGCAGTGTGGTCCTCCGCAGCCTGGCTCGGCAACGGACCGAGGACCACGACCAAGAGCATCGCTACCAGCGACAACAGGAGGGTGCCGACCGGCGACGCTGTTCTGGTTCTGTGAGCTTTCGACACCCACGGTGTCTAGCCCGGATCGGCGGCAGCAGCCAGCCAGCCCGCAACGCTATGCCTCGTCGAGCGCCTCCAACATGGCTTTTACGTCAACAAACTTCTCACGCACCTTGCCACTGCGTTTGCCCCGCTCGAGTTCTGCTCGGTCGATGCGCTCCCAGTCGTCGAATCCGACGACGCGCACGCCGCGCTCTTTCAGGATTTCTTCGCAGCCCTTTTTTGGCGCGTCGACGTCGATGATACCGCCGTCCAGATCAGCTAGGATCTTGGATACTGTAACCACAGCATCGGCACGGTTGGTGCCGATCACCCCGGTCGGTCCTCGCTTGATCCACCCAGCCACATATAGACCCGGCACAGGTGGGCCGTCGCGCCGCTCACAGACTCTGCCGTCGTTGTTGGGAATGGTGCCCCATGCGTCGTCGAACGGTACGCCCTCGAGCGGCACGCCCCGATAGCCGATCGCCCGAAACAGCCACTGAACGTCAAATCGCTCAAACTCGCCTGTGCCGGTTGGGCGCGAATCTGAACTCATCCGGTTGCGCTCGACCTCGACACCGACCAGACGTTCGCCCTCCGTGATCAGTCGCTTGGGCGATCGGAGAAACATGAAGCGGGCGACGCGCACGCCTTCGGCGAGCGGGCGCGCGGCGAGTTCCGCGAGATACTCGAGCTTTTTCTGCGTGGCTGTACTGGGTGACTCGACTCGCGCCTGCGCAGCTGCGACCTCCTCCGCGTCAACGGCCACTTGGACTCCATCAAGTGCGTCGATCGCGCGCAGCTCTCGAATCGCCAGTTTCATGTGTTCGGGACCTCGGCGGCCGAAGATCAAGACCTCGTGGACCGGGGATTTTCGGAGTATCTCAAGCGCGTGCTCTGCGATGTCCGTACGCGCCAACGCATCTCGATCGGTCAATGCGATGCGCGTGAGGTCCGTCGCGACGTCGCCAACACCGACGATCGCGGCGCGCGTCGTCTCGGGTGGAACTTTGAGGTCACGATGATCGGGGTGGCCGTTGTACCAGCCCACGAAGCTCACGGCTGGGTAGCTACCCAACGCGTCCTCACCCGGCACGCCAAGTGACCGGTCGGATTCGCAACCAACAGCGAGTACGACGGCGTGATAATTGTCGCGGAGTTCTTGGATGGCGAGGTCGACGCCAACTTCGACGTTCCCGAGGAAGCGAAAGCCTTTCATCTTGGCGATCTTCGTGAGGACCTTGGTCACCCCCTTGATCTTCTGATGATCAGGCGCGACCCCCGAGCGGACCAAACCGAACGGCGTGGGCAGGCGCTCGATCACGTCGACATCGCAGCGCTGCTTTTGCCCCTTTAGCAGCGCCTCGGCGGTGTACATGCCGGCTGGGCCCGAACCGACCACGGCTATTCGAATAGGCGCACCCTGCCAGCCCCCGGAACTCGCGCTCATCGCTCGAACCTATCAGGCTTCGCTGTCCAGCACGACTCGGAACAAGCCTTCAGCGGCCATCCGCGGCCTGATGCGCTAGCTTCAAACGATGCCTCGGTCTCACCTCTGCGCAACGGTGTTCGTCATCGCTTGCGCGGCGTGCGCTGACGAGCGCGCGATCTCCGTGGAACGTTTGAACCCGGAGTATTTTGAGAGCGCCGCCACGTGCGTGAAGCGCATCAACGGCTTCCGCGCCGGCCTCGGGCTCCCCGCCTACGAGCGCTGGGACGGAGGCGAAGCATGTGCCAATTCCCAGGCACGCCACGACCGGGCTACCGAGCAACAGCACAGCCAGTTCGGCAAATGCGGGGAGTCCGCTCAGAACGCCTGCCGCGACTACCCGAGCATCGACGAGACGATCGAGCAATGCCTTCAGGACATGTGGGACGAGGGCCCAGGTAGCGATTTTTCAACACACGGCCGCTTCACCAACATGAGCGCTACCGCGTACACCGAGGTCGCTTGCGGCTTCGCGCAGGCACCGGACGGCACCGTCTGGGCCGTGCAGAACTTCCGCTAAAACTTGGGCCGGATGGTGACGAAACGCATTCGGGCGCTATAGTGCCGGCGATGCATTGGACCCGCTCATGTCTATGGCTGCTCGGCGCTCTGGCGCTCGGATGCCAGTCGGAACCTGCCCCAGTAGAGTCAGCGCCGCCCGCCGCGGCGGCCAGCTCGGGCGTAAGCCGTCACGGGGCTCCGGTCGGATCCGGCGCCGCGATAAAGCTGACAACGGTCTTGGCCGCGCCGAACACCTACGAGGGCAAGCAAGTCGTCGTTGAAGGCCACGTGCGGCGCGCATGCAGCCGCAAGGGCTGCTGGATGGAGGTTGCTGCAGGCCCCGACAAGAAGCTGCAAGGCTGCCGCGTCACATTCAAAGACTACGGCTTTTTCGTTCCCCTCGACGCCGCGGGCTCCACCGCGCGCCTAAAGGGTGTGGTGCACACCAAAACCGTCAAGGCGAGCCACGTGAAACACCTCGAAGAAGAGGGAGCCACGTTCGCGGCAAAGCTCCCCGATGGCTCCGCCAAAGAAGTCCGAATCGAAGCAGTAGGCGTCGAACTCACCCGTCCGGGCGCTTGAGGGAGAAACGAGACTCGCAACTACGCGAATATTTTGGGCCCACGGCCGTCGAACGGCTCGCGTGCGCCGTTTTCGCCCAACAACGGGAATCATGCTAACCCCCGGCCCAATGGTCTGGATCAGGATAGCTGCGCTGCTACTGGTCGTCTTATGGGCGGTACCTGCATCGGCGACGACACACGTGGTCACGAAGGGCAACACCCTGGGCAAGATCGCCAAGCGCTATCGCGTAACGATCAAGGCGATTTGCGACGCTAACGGC
>JAUIKB010001113.1 GCA_030430975.1 Polyangia bacterium | reverse complement strand
GGGCGGGACGAATGGCGGCGGGACTGGCAACGTCGGTCAGGCGGGTTTCACCGGGTGCATGGATCCCAGCGAGTGTCAGATCCTGCCGTACAGCTGTTGCGGAACCTGTGGACAGGCGTCGCGGGGCGACGTGGTCGCGATAGCTGATCTCTCCGTGGATTACTGGAGAGACCGCCAGATGTGCGACGAAGTGGATTGCCCGGCCTGCGACGCGCCGCGCGATCCGACGCTGGTGGCGACCTGCACCCCCGAGGAGTTTGGCACGTGTGAGGCGGTCGATCTTCAGAAGCATCCAGCGACGGCGTGTTCGCTGCCGAGCGATTGTCGTATCCGGAGCCGCGACTGCTGCGAATGCGGCGGCGCCGATGGCATTGAGGGCTTGGTGGCGATCCGCGTGGATGCTGAGGCCGCCTTTAGTGCGCTGGTCTGCGGGGCGTCGGTAGCGTGTCTGGACTGTGGACCAGCATACGATCCCCGCGCACAAGCGACCTGCGATGCGGGACGCTGCAAGGTCATTTGGGCTCTGGATTAGTCGGACTCTTTGAACGTCAACGCTCGTTCCCAGGCGGCATTTCGCAGGATTCTGCGGGCCGGGGAAGATGGTACCTAGTAGAGCCGTAACACGGAGCTGGTGTACATTTCCGGCGACGTTCGGTTGCCGGTACGGGGGCGGCTCATCGCCCAGAGGAGAGGCATTCGTGAAGAGTTTACGCAACGCGTTGGTAGTAGGTGGGGCGAGCTTTCTGTTCTGCATGGGAGCGCCCAGCACGGCGAAGTCTGGCAGCAACGGCATCAACGCGCTGATCCTGGTGACCCAGACGAAGGCCCAACAGGCGAATGAAGAAGCCCTCAAGGCCGCGGAAAAGCAGCGCAAGGAACTCAAAGAGCAAAAGGGCAGTCGCGCTCAACGGGACCGTTTGCGCGAACTGATCAAGCTCAACAAGAAGCACGCGCGTAACTATGCCGCCATTTCCAAGCGGCTCAAGGCGGCTCAGGCGAAGCTGAAGAAGGCGAACTGCGAATAGCTACTCGTCCGCGTCGCGGAGCTTGGCTTCGAGTGCGCGGACCCGTTCGGCCAAGGCATCGCGCTCGCGTTCCGCGTCGGCGCGGCCCTGTTCCGCTTTCGCTCGGAGCTGTTCTGACTGAGCACGGCTCTCCTCGGGCGTAGGGAACAACTGCTTGCCCTCCGGGTCGCGGGAGAGGCGCAGTGTCCGCCCGTCGTCCGGCACGTCGACGACGATCCAGTAGTGACCCAGGATTTCGCACTCAGCGCTCAGCGCGCCCAGCAGATCGCGCTCCACCAAGTCGCCCTGCACACGGTCCCAGACGCGCAGCGGCGACTTCGATTCGCGGTCGAATCGAACGATCTGGGTGACGCCGGCGCGATCGTACCGGTCTAGCTTCGCCTCTAGTTCGCGCTCCGGTTGATCGCTCGGGCTGACGATTTCGATAGCCAACTCGGGCGCACCGCGCTCCCAGACTTTCCAGATCGGAAAGTTGTCGTCCGGTCCCCCGCGGCGCAGCATCACGTCTGGGGCCAGCCGCTTGCCGGGATCGGTGGGATCCCAATACACGAATTGATCGGATCCGATCCAGGCGGCGTCAGCAAACGCCAGCCGCAGCATCTGAAATAGCGCCGTGCGCAGCAGCAGATGCTCCTTCGTCTCAGGCACTTCTTTCTCGCTTGGAAAATGTACCGGCACCGGCTCGCGCACATAGCGTCGAGCCGGGCGCCGAAGTCGGTCGTCTGGCGAGTGGGGCTGCATGGTCATGAACGCTCGAATCTTGGAGCTGTGGTTGCAAGTATAACACCGGGCTTGTCCGGAGCTATCGATGCTCGAACCCACCGGTTGCGTGATTTTTCGGCTACCCGAGGATGAACCACAAATCGAAATCGACGATCGGAGTCGGCTTCGGCAGCACGAAATTGAGCGCCGGAATGTTCCAGTGCCCGTAGCCCGCGCCGACGCGCAGGTTGAAGCGTGACCACGAGAAGTTGACGGACGTGACGACCGAGCCGGCGCCGCGCACGTCGAGGGCATCGGTTGAGCCGTCGCCCACCAGCTCCACCCGCGTGAACTCGTCGGGCATGAGCGTGACGTCGGCGTTCACGTTCGTTGACTGCGCGAGCAGCAGGCGGGCCTGCAGCGTGAATGCCGTGACCCGCGAAGCGCGCCACTCAAGCGTCAT
>JAUIKB010001112.1 GCA_030430975.1 Polyangia bacterium | reverse complement strand
GTCGAGGCGGGTGGGGACCGGATCGAAACCGATCGCCAGGCAGCACCGCTCACCGTGGGGCGGGTCGGTGTTCTACACGGCAGTCGCACCAAGGTGCTGTGTGACGACGACGGACAGATTCTCGAGGCGCATTCGATCAGTGCCGGCCTCGACTACCCCGGAGTCGGACCCGAGCACGCCGCGCTACAGGCGAGCGGTCGAGCGAAGTATCTGGTGGCCGACGACGCAGAAGCACTGGCCGCAGTCCGGCTCCTAGCTCAAACCGAGGGCATCATCATGGCGCTCGAAACCGCGCATGCGTTTGCCCGCTTGCCAGAGATCACGGCCGGTTTGAGCCAAGAGCTGGGACGTGCGGTCCGCGTCGCCGTGTGCCTGTCTGGCCGGGGCGACAAAGACCTGTCCACCATCCAGGCGCACCTGCAGGAGACTCTCTAGATGACGGTGGCGCGTTTCGAGCGTCTGTTTGAGCGCTGCCGCGCAGAACACCGCGGTGCGCTCGTGGCGTATTTGACCGTCGGCTATCCCGATCTGGATACCAGCGAGGCGTGTGCGCTGGCGGCGATCGAGGCGGGCGCCGACGCTTTGGAGCTCGGGGTTCCGTTTAGCGATCCAACGGCGGACGGTCCGGTGATAGCGCGAGCAAGCTACGCGGCGATTCAGAGTGGCGGCAGCCTTCGTGCGGCTCTCGAGCTGGTAAAGTCGGTACGGAAACGCGGGTTCGCTGACGTGCCGGTCATCCTCTTCAGCTACTACAACCCGATTCTCGTATTCGGTCAGAGCGCCCTGCCAGCAGCGCTGGCGGAAGCCGATGGCGACGGTATGCTGGTGGTTGATTTGCCGCCAGAGGAGGGCGCTGAGCTGCGTGCCGCGGCGGAGTCGCATCGTCTCGCCGTCGTGCCGCTGCTGACGCCGACAAGCGATCGGGATCGCGAGCGAGCAGCGTTGGCGGGAGGCAGTGGGTTCATCTATTACGTGTCGGTGACCGGAGTGACAGGAGCCGCTGCTGCTCCGTTGGTCGACGCAGCGAAACAAGCCGCGTCCCTGGCCGACCGTTCGGGGAAACCCGTCGCCGTAGGCTTCGGCATCGATTCACGGGAAAAGGTCGCGACGGTCATCGACGGCGGAGCAGACGCTGCTGTGGTCGGTACCGCCATCGTTAGGGCGATGGAGCCAGGTGGTAAAGCAGCGGTGCAAGCCGTGCAGGCGCTGGTCTCAGACTTGGCGTCGGGTCTCAGGTCAAGTCGACAGTGAATTGGGTCACTGAGGTGCCGAGCGCCTGGCTATCCAAAATCGTAGCGTGGGCGTAGCCGCCGCCGGGAGCCTCACCGACGGAGCCGACGTTGACGATACGCACGTCGTCGAGCTGCCGCTCGAACGCCACGTGACTGCCGCCGCAAACGATCAGCCGCGCGGTGTCGCCACCCACCAATCGGTACAGCTCGTCACCGTCCATCTCCGGCGTGAACGGTTCGGTTGGATCGGCGGGTGAGCCGTGCACGATGCCCAGTTCGTCGCCGTTTTCGAGGTGCAGACGCGCGATGTCCTTAAGCCGCCCGAGCCGAGTCACGATCAGTTCTCCCAAGTCGGTTTGAGTCTGCCTGAGCTGCTCGATACGGCTGCGTTCATGGGCCGTTGTGGCCGTCAGCTTGGCCGGGTCGATCTGACTCAGCGCGCGATCACTGGGTCCCCTCGTGCACACGGCCTTGTGTTCCACCAGCAGCTTCCACGTGGCCAGCGGCTCCGGTCCCGGAAATATGTGGTCGCCGCAGGCGATCATGAAGTCCCATGGGCCGCGATCGCGCGCCTCGGCTAGCACCTGGCGAAGCGCGCCAGCGTGGCCATGGATGTCCGAGACGCACAGGAATCTCACCCGCGCACCATACCACGCAGCTACGTGCAGACGCGGTATCGTGTCGTCTGATGAGCATCGATGACGCAGCCCTGAGCGAATACGCGCGGCGGATCGATCCCGACCGCGCGGCGGAGCTGGCGGGCGAGTTTCGTCCGATGACAGCGCTGCTCTCGGTAGCGTACCCAGCGATGACCCCCGTGCACAGCTGGCAGCGCGAACTTCTGGATGAACTGGATAGCGTTGGCTGGCACGCAGGTCATGACACCACGCAGCTGATGCAGTGGTTGCCGGAGCAAGAAGACCAAGCAGTGACTCTGAGACAGCTGCGCCGAATGTCGTGGGGT
>JAUIKB010001111.1 GCA_030430975.1 Polyangia bacterium | reverse complement strand
CTCGATACCGAGATACGCCTTCCCGAAACGCTTGCGTTTCGGCTTCGCTGTCTTCTTGTGAACACTCAGCGCGCGCCACGTTCGGCACCAAAAGCAGTGCCAGCGCGAGGAGCGCGGGTGGAGCGAACTGCGGCGAGTTAGTCACCACCGGTTACTCCGTCTTAAGCTGTTTGAGCATTCGGTACAAGCTGGCCTTTGGAAGTCCGAGGTGGGTTGCCGCGGCAGGAACGGATCCTGCCCGCTCCACTATCTTGGGCAGAACACTACGATGATAGACGTCAAGCAACTCACGCTTGGCTTCGTGATAGGGCAATCCCATTAGGCTGGCCGTATTGAGGCCCATCGAGTCAGAGGCAGCGCCCTGCGGTTGGTCGAACAGCAGATTCGGATCCGCCGTATTGAACGTTGCAAAACGCTCGATCACGTTTCGAAGTTCGCGAGCGTTCCCGGGCCATGCATAGGACGCGAGTAGCTCGATCAGCTCCGGTGGGACGACGTCCGCCGAGCCGCGCAGCCGGCGCAGGAACAGCTCAGCCAGGGCGGGGATGTCTCGCCGTCGCTCGGTTAGCGGCGGCACGCGCACCTTGAGGACCGACAGTCGGTAGTAGAGATCCTGCCTGAACAGCCCGCTGCGTACGGCCCCTGCTAGGCCGCGGTTCGTGGCTGCGACGACGCGAACGTCGACCGTGATTTTGCGGCTTCCGCCGACTCGCCGAAAGCTTCTGTTTTCCAACGCGCGCAACAGCTTCGGTTGAACCGACGCAACCAGTTCTCCCACCTCGTCCAAAAAGAGCGTGCCGCCACTGGCCTGTTCGAAAGCGCCGGCATGACTGTTGACGGCGCCGGTGAAGGCCCCGCGCTCGTGACCGAACAACTCGCTCTCGACGAGAGCCTCCGGCAGCGCTGCGCAGTCGACGACCACGAACGGACCCTCGCGCCGCTGACTCTCTTCGTGCAGTGACGTAGCCAGAATGTCTTTGCCGGTTCCGGAGTCACCCTCGAGAAGCACCGTCACGTCTGTCTGCGCTGCGTGCTCGAGCAAGGCAAACACGTGGCGCATCGCCACGCTTGCGCCGACGGCTTGACCGAATTGAGAGCGCGGCGAAACCGGGATCTCCGTTGGCTCACTGCCGACGCGTAACCCGAGCGTGGTGCTGCCGACGGTGAACATCGCGTCTTGCTGGAACAGGAGCCGGCCCACGCGTGCGCCGTTGAATACGGTACCGTTCATGCTGTTCAGATCGGTGAGTTGAACGCCGTTGGGCTCCGCAACGATCTCAAGATGGCGGCGCGACACCTCCGGGTCTCGCAGCCGAAGGTCCGAGTTCGGCCCTGAACCGACAATCAGGCTGCCCCCTGCCAGGTTCGCGCGCGTACCGATGTCGGGGCCGGCGAGTACTTCCACCTCCGCTTGCATCAGACGGATCTGTTCGATGTCGGTACTGCTGGCCTTGCGCGTCGGGTGCAGCTCGTCACCGTCCCAGCCCCAATCTCCGGCTGAGGAGTCCCGAGTTTTCACCGCCATGCTCGCTTGCTCTTCCGCTCGCCTAAGAGCTTCGCCCGCGGCAAAGCCTGCGTGATAGCCTAGCAATAAGAAGCGCGTGAAGCCATCCACACCCAAGAACGGCAGCGAACAAAAAGAACCGTCACCCGGTCAGTGGCTGACCCCGACCCTCGATTCCGAAGACCTCGTGGGCGCGCGGCTGGGTCGCTACGAACTGCTGTTTAAGGTGGCTGCCGGTGGCATGGGCGCGGTGTACGCCGCGCGCGTTGTCGGTCGTCAGGGTATCGGCCGCTTCGTCGCGGTGAAAGTGATGCTGAAGCGCAACCCCGCCGACGCGGATGTGCGCGCGTTCCTCTCCGAAGCACGCGTCACGGCTCGCCTGGACCACCCCAACGTGGTCCGCACGATCGAGCTGGGTGAGGAGCAAGGCTCGCTCTTCATCGCGATGGAGCTTGTGCGAGGGCTCTCGCTGCGAAAGGTGCTCTCTACGTTGGGACGCAAGCGCCAGCACCTGCCGCTCGCGATAGCGATTCGCGTGATGATCCAAACCGCCACTGGACTGCACGCGGCGCACGAGCTTCGCGATACAGACGGAGCGCCGCTCGATCTAATTCACCGCGACCTGTCCCCTGACAACGTCCTGTTGTCGTTTGCTGGCGGCGTTCATGTGTCGGATTTCGGCATAGCAAAACT
>JAUIKB010001110.1 GCA_030430975.1 Polyangia bacterium | reverse complement strand
TGCATTGTTGGGCTCTGAGTAGTTCCGGCCAGGAGGCGGAGCCCACCTTCCCAAAAGTACTTCGCGAGAAAGCGCGGCGCATTGCGGGTCATGTCGCTTTTGTCGACCAGCGGTCCCGCCTCGACCACGACCACTCGCATTCCGGCCTTCGCTAGGTTCAGAGCGGCGACCGCTCCGCCCGCTCCGGAACCCACGACGACGGCGTCTGCGTCGATGTCGTAGCCTTGGCGTACGTCGTCCAGATGGTGGATCACGCTTCACCTCCGTCGCTCGGCGCCGCCGGAATCTGGGACAGGCTCCGGTGATGCTCTAGCTCGTCGGCGCGCGTCCGTATGCCTGTGCCGTCATCGGGATGCTCACAGACGCGGAATTCACCGACGTGCTGCATGACGTCTGGATGAGACATGTACATCATCGTCATCAACCCCTTCACAGCATCTCCGACCATACGGTGACCTGAGAACGTCGATGCGCGCCATGCGTTGATTGCAGCCGTACGTTGCGCCACCGGGAGCTTAGAAAAGCGCCGTCCGGTCTTGGTCAACACCGGCGATCCCAACTCCACCAAGACGAACAGTGCCGTCAAAAGCCGTTGCTGTTCTTTGGGCAGCAGGGCGAGGTATTCGTGAGTGCGGGCGACCATCTCCGTCTGTTTGAAGTCCGGTGCTTCGGAGTCGCACTCCGGAAAACACGCCTCGGCGAGTGAGGCCAGACCCTTGTCGGCTATGCGATTGATCAACGACGTCATGTGCCGCGTAGCCTACACCACCGCGACTCGACGTTGGTTTCTCAGATGTTTCGCAGCCGATGAGTGGATGAGTGTCCCACCAACCAGCGGTGAAAATGGTGAACTCCGAGTTCGTGGCTAGGCGCGTACCGGCCGCGTCGATACAGCGCCGAGCGCAGCCCGCGCGCCACTGAGCTGACGGCGCTTTGATCCTCTTGCTCGACCTGCTCTAGGTCGCCGCCCGCACCGCGCAGCCGTAGCTCTGGACGCGAGACGTATGACTGATACTGAACGCGCATTTGCTCCGGCCCCTGAGGCAGAACGACGTTGACTGATAATCCCCACGGATAAAAGTTAAGCAGCGTATTGGGAAACAGATGATAGTAATAGGCCGCCACGCGCTTACCGTGATCCGCATGACCTTTGGGATGTTCAAACACGACGTCTTCGTTCTTAGACGCGAGGCCGAGCTGAAGTACGCCGCCCGGGAATAGCTCGTAGCCGTAGCTCCGGACGTCGAGCGTCTTAGCAAGTCCCGGGTGTAGAAACGGGATATGCATACCCTCTAGGTAGTTTTCTAGGTACAGAGCCCAGTTGCCGTCGACCGTGTAGCTGCGCGCGCCGCTTGGCTCGTACGTAAACTGCTCGAGATCCAAGAAGCTCAAGCGCTGCTGCGGTTCGCGTACGAAATCCTCAAACTCAGCCGTCGGGTTGAGCGACGCGAACCGCAGCGGTCCCCATTCTGCGCAATCGATTCGCGCCAGGTCGTCCTCGGGTCGTGGAAACGCTTGAGCATCTTCGAACTCAGGGGCAAATCGAAAGCGGCCATCCAACGAGAAGCGACGACCGTGGTAAGTGCAGCGAATCGCTTTCGTGCGACACGGAGCGTCTACCAGTAGCGCGGCACGGTGCGTGCAAACGTTGGAGATGCAGCGCAGAACGCCAGCCTCGTCGCGCGTGAACAGCATCGGTTCGTTCAGACTGCCGTCCAGCAACGTGAAGGGGCGGACGTGCTCCGCGTTCGTTAGCGTTTCGCCCGACGGGTCGAGCTGCCACGACCGCCGGAATACCAAGTTGACGACCTGATCGTACAGCTGCTGGTCGCGGTAGAACTCCCCCGGCGGCATTTCCGCCAGCGTCACGTCCGCATGTACATCGAGATCGTCCAGCTTCACCTGTCACTCCTTCACTTCGGTTGGCTCGGGTTGCGGCAGCTGAAGGTACCTGCCCAGCCACCGTACACCCAAGTAGAACGGCACGGTGTCGAGCGCCGCCGCAGTCAATTTGAACGCGTAGTTGCTCAGGAGCAGCACACCGATCGCCTTCGCTGTGTACTCACCTCGTAGCGTAGCCGCCCCGAAGGTCACGCCGATCACGACGATTGAATCAACCAGCTGACTCAACATCGTGCTGCCGTTGTTGCGCAACCACAAGTGGCGCCCCTTGGTCAGGCGCTTCAGGTAGTGGAACACGTA
>JAUIKB010001109.1 GCA_030430975.1 Polyangia bacterium | reverse complement strand
TGAAGACGCCAGCACCCTGGTTGGACTGCCGATAGTTGTTAAACCCCGCGGGGCCCACCCAACTCGGCGACTCGGGTGCAGGGATCACGCCTGCCGATCCGACGTTGGTGATGTGATAGGCGTGTTGGTTCCAGAGCTTGCGTGTACGCACCCAGTTGTCGTCCGCGTCGCCGAATACAAACACGCCGTGGCGCGACTCGCTGGCCGGATAGTCACAAGTCGTGTCGTCATGGTTGAGATTGTTGGCGGTCAGCACGACCTCGGTGTTGTTGTCGCCATCCACGTCAACGACCACGGGATACTCGTGGATCGTCGCCGATGAGTTTTTTTCCTTGTAGAGTTCAGTGCCGTCGTCGCCGTTGTACACGCGGAAGTAGCACTCGTCGTTGTAGACCACTTCGGCTGCGCCATCGCCTTGGAAGTCAAACACGCTGGACCCTGTGACGTTCGAGGACAAGTCTTGAGTCGGGACGTTCCACTTCACAGAAAGCGCCGGGCTTGGTGTCGATGTGTACTCGAACACGGCGTAGGCGCCGCCGTTCGCGCTGGCGATTTCAGGTACACCGTCCGCGTCGAAATCAGCGATCGTCGGTGGGCCGCCCTTGCCTGCAGCGGGCATGGCGAGCTGGGTGATGACCGCGCCCGTCGTGGGGTTGTGAATACGGATCATCGAATTGGCGATCACGACGAGTTCGGGCGTGCCGTCCATGTCCAGGTCGGCGATCGCCGGGTAACCGTCCGTAAGCGAGTTGTCCCAATACACGTCACCGTTGGCGCGGAAAGCGCGCTGTCCCGTGACGAGCTCCTGCGTTCCGTCGCCGTCCAGATCCGCGATGATACTGACCGCGCCGTAGTCATCGGTGTTCGAGCCTGCGAGCGCGCCGTTGTTGAACCGCAGCTGGCCGGTTGCCTCGAAGACCAATCCCGCGGCGGCGATCTCCGGCGTGCCGTCACCTTCAAGGTCGGCGATCGCGACGGTTACGCTGTTCATCTCCGTGGTTTGCACGGCCCCGCCGTCCATGCCGCGCCACTTGAACGTACCATCGTGCTCGAACGCGATCAGTCCGCCGCCTTTATGCGCGGCCACGATCTCAACCATGCCGTCGCCGTCGATGTCGCCGACCGCCGGCGTCGCTCGTGGGTTGACCTCGTTGCCAGCCTTATAGACGTCGTTTGACGCGGACCATTTTTCCACACCGGTCGCACCGTCGAGGGCACGCAGGTACCCGTTGTTGGTGGGCGTATACGAGTCGGAGGTAACGATCACGACATCGGGGACCCCGTCTTGCTCCAGATCGATGACGACCGGCATGTTGATGACCTGTTTCGCCTCAGGCTTGATCGTGCTTTCGGTCCAGCTCCATTCGACTGTCGGTTTGAGCGGGCCGACCGGGGGCCGGTACTCGCAGCCGGGACCCGATGGAGGCTGCGGCAGGCACTTGCCCAAAGTTGGTTCGCAGAACTCGTTCTCGGGACAGTCCGCCCAATCGAGACAGGCGCCGCCAGGCGTCTCACACTTCTCTGCCAAGCACACCTGACCGGTGTCGCAGCATGTCGACTGGTCGGCGCCGCAACGCACCGTGCTGGCGCATTCCGCGAGGCACTTTCCTTGAAGACATTCTTCGGAGCCCTCGCAGCAGTCGCCGTCGCCGCAGATCGTGCCGGACTGACACGTTCCGAAGCCACCGAAGCCGCCAGCGCCGGTCCCGGCGCTACCGGCGGTGCCCGCGGTGCCACCAGCGCCGCCGCCCGCGGTCCCGCCGTCGCCACCCTGGCCCGCGCTTCCACCGATACTGCCGGGCCCGTCCCCGTTCACGATTTCGGGATCGTCCGAGCAACCGAACGCGAGAAGCAGCAGACTGACCGGACCGGCGAGGGGAGTAACGCGCATGGTGTGCAGCCTAGCGCGGGAACGCCCCGGTTGCAGTCCCGACTCGGCTTCAAGTGTCGGCGTCGACTCTCCATCGCGCCAGCGGTGACCGTTTAGTCGCTCCAAAAACCATCTGTCGGCTACGGTTCTGCCGGCTCGCAGACCTCGCCGGTGACGATGAAACGTCCCATCGCGCTCGTCACTCGGGCACCGTCCAGCGTCACTTTGAGCTCCTCGACTTCGTAGCTGCATCCGGCAGGGGTGCGAAATGTCCAGGGCCCCGAGCCGGAAGGCTCGCCGAAGCATTGCACGAGGTCGCGCATGGTTCGCCCCA
>JAUIKB010001108.1 GCA_030430975.1 Polyangia bacterium | reverse complement strand
CGCGATGTCGAGCAGGACGATGACCACGGCACGTGGCTCGAGGAGGCTCTGGCACGCTACGCCACCACCGAGCAGGCTCGCGATGAGATACGCCGGGGTGCGCTCCAGAGCTTGGAAGCCCGCGGCCGATTCTGGGATGGTGTGCAACGCGCGGTCGTCGGCTATCGACAGCCGCGAGCGCCACGCGCCGACGGCCCAAAGCCACGCGGATCGCTGCACGAGCTGCTGCTGACGGCGTGGGACGGCTCGGATCAGGCGCGTCGATTGGAGGCGGCGACGCGGCAGATGATCGCGGCGAGGCGCGGCACGCTTCGGACAGCGCTTGAGCGCGTCAAGCAGCTCTAGTCAGAGTTACATGTCTTCCGGTGCCGACAAGCAGATCTGCGGTTCGGCGTCGGGAGGCTCTTCGACGCTGAGGCACACGGTGGGATTGGCGTCGGGAGGATCGACTGAAGGTGCGTCCGAAGTCGAAGTCACTCCGGCGTCTTCGGGAGGGTCGTCACGCGGTCCCGCGTCCGCCTCTGGTACGTACAGCGGTGCTAGGCAGTTGTCGTAACGGGAAGGCTGCTTCTCGCACGCGCTTGCCGCGCCCATGCCGGCGACGGCGGCTGCGATCAGCTTGCGACGCCGGGCCAGGATGCGGTCGCGGTCCGAGTTCCCCACCCGGTTAATGTATCAGACTAGATCCGCCTTCGGATCGCTACGCCAACCAACGCGCCTAGCGTCAGCCACACCGAGCCAGTGCGTCGGTCGCGCCCCGGCGCCGTGCAGCCGCACGCCCCGCCGCTGTCAGCGCCGCCAGAGTTGACTTGAACACACCGATTTCCAACGTCGAGTTTGGTTTGCTTTGCCGAGACTCAGCTCAGTACACCGCGAACGCTAGCTTGCAGCCCTCGCTGGTGGGCCCCATCGCGCCTGCCGCCCAGTCGCGCTCCTTTTTCTGGAGCGCGGACAATGCGGCCACGCACTCGTTTTGACTGTAGCGCGGCGTGATGCCGCGGTCGGCGCAGCGCTGCATCGTCGCCTGGCAAACCGGCTCTTGCGTAGGGTCGGGGCATGCCGCACTCAGCGACTCGCGAATGCAACTGTTTCGCACGCGGATGTCGCACGCCCGCCTACCTGCCGCCGCGTAGCAGTTAGCGATCGCTTCGGCGACGCGCGGCTTGTACGCGTGGGTGAGCCCGCTGCAGCTGCCGCCAAAACCTTCGCAAGCGGGCCCGGCATAGCGGGAGTCAACGAAGCCGCAATTCACGGTGCCCACTTCGTTGTCGCAGCCATTGGCCACGGTCATCTGGTCGTCGACCGGCTCTTCCGGCTCGGCGCTCGGCTGTTCTGTTGAGTCGACGGTGGCCGGAATTTCGATCGCCGAGCGGGACTCTTCCTGTGGGTCTGCTGGCGGAGCCGCGGCTGGCGCGTTCGATGTGGGGGCGCAGTGTTGGGCAGCCAGCGCCAGACTGAGCAGTAGAAAGCGATCCCGATCGACTTTGAATTCTCGGTGCATGGCAGCGGCCCTTCGGGTGTGGGCGTACCACAGGATTGACGCGACGCCCGGCGCCGCTAGGAATCAGGGATGTCGGAATCGTCTAAACCCGTGTGCGCCGTGCTTGGCATCGGACCCAAAAACGGGGCGGCGTTCGCACGCCGCTTCGCTGCCGACGGGTATCGGGTGGCACTGTTGTCGCGCCGCACCGAGCTGAGTGAGCAGCTGGCGACCGAGCTCGACGGTGCGAAGGCGTACGCGTGTGACGTCACCGACGCTGACGATGTCGCCAAGGCGTTGGGTGCGGTGGCGACGGATCTGGGTGCGGTGGACACGCTGGTCTACAATGCCGGTTCCGGGTCGTGGGGAAATATCGAAGACATCCACCCCGAGCAATTTGAGCAGTCGTGGCGGGTGAACGCGATGGGTCTGTTTCTCGCATCCAAGCAGGTGATCCCGGCGATGACCGAACGCGGGCGGGGCAACATCATCGTCGTGGGGGCGACGGCTTCTCTACGCGGCAAGCCGTTCACGACGGCGTTTGCTCCTGCCAAGGCGGCTCAGCGCAGTCTCGCCCAGGCGATGGCGCGGCACCTCGCGCCTCAGGGTGTCCACGTGTCGTTGATGATCATCGATGGCGGGATCGGTGACGCCGGAAGTGCTTCCGAGAACCAGCCACCAAAGCAGCTCGATCCGAACGACATCGCGCACGCCGCGGCGTGCGCGATG
>JAUIKB010001107.1 GCA_030430975.1 Polyangia bacterium | reverse complement strand
ACCGTGATGGTGGGTTGCCCCGCCGCTGTGGGTTGGGCGGCTGCCGCCGCTTCGGAGGCAGTTTCTTTGGACGCGGTTTCCTCAGGTTTGGTTTCGCCTGTTTTCTCTTCGTCAGCCATTGTGTTGGGTCTCCTTGAACGATTGAAACTCTTAGGGGATTAGGGCACTTATAGCAATGCAACTAGGGCGATGCAACGAGGGTTCCTGGTCAAAATCTCAGGAATCTCGATTCAGTAAAGCAAGACCTTTCCTAGACCACCTGCTTTAACATTCCTCAGCGGAAAATGCCGAAAATCACAGGCGGAAATGGAAGGTTTGGCGAAAATATCGCCAGAGGTGTTCACCCGCCGTGCGCGTCTAAAGCGCGAGAATCTAGGCTTATCGACGGTGGGGGGTCAGGCGTCGCTCAAGACGCTGCTCGACGAGCCTGACTTCGCGCTCGCGTCGTTCTTACTAAGCGTGCTCGGCGAGGGCAGCTTCCTCTCGCTGCTGTGGTTCTTACGCGACAATGCCCCGGATCCGGTGACACGGCAGGTCGCGACGCTCACCGCCCAAGATGAAGCCCGACACGTGGCGTTCGGTCTCGCGCACCTGGAGCGGCACTGTCAGATCGATCCGATGATGCACGGTCGTTTGCGCGGCGCGATCGAGCAGCGCCACGACGCGCTCAGCAATACGGCCGGACTCAACGCGCTGGTGTTCGACGCGCTCATCACGCTGGCCGCCGGTAGTCTCGAACCGACGGCGCTCCAGCGCGGCTTCGACGCGGTCAGCCAACTGCAGGCCGACATGGACCGCGGCCGTCGGATTCGGCTACGCAAGCTGGGCTTCGACGAAACCGAAGCCGAGCAGCTCTCCGCGCTCCACACCCGCAACTTCATGTAGACGACTGAACTTCGGGCGCTCCACACCCGCAACTTCATGTAGACTACTGAACCTCGGGGACAATTGAATTTGTTCACACCACGTTGCCCCGCGCCCGAAAACCTCACAGTAACGGCGCAGCGGTACGGCGCCGGTCGCGCCCGAAACCCGCGCCAGCTCCACCGTCAACCCCGTAGGATTTCCGTCGGTTGTAGGCGTGCTCGCAGTGAGCAATACTCCCAGCTCCCGACGGGGGAGTAGCTCCATGCATCCGCTAGACACCGTAACTGACCGTCTGCGACGCGGCGCAGCGGGCGCGGCGTTCGGTGCCATGTGCCTTGCCACCTTACGGCATGCTCTCCAATCTGTCGGGTTTCCACCCGACTGTCGCTGCCCGCCGGTACGACGTTACCGCTCGCCAATACGAAGTTTGAAGCGCAGGTGACGCGCGCCGGCACGACGCTACCGTGGGAGCGAGTGTCGCCAGCGGCGGTTCAGGATCCGGGGACCGATCGACCGGACGTCGAGATCCATTATCGTGGTCATGACATCAAAGTGACGCTTCGCGTGTGGGTCGATAGCAATAGAAACGCGAAACGCGACGCCGGCGACCTAGTCGGTCAATATCCTGCGCCGGTCGATGCGAAGGACAAGGGATTGTTTCGTGGCAATCGTACGCGCGCACCGGACCTACGGCTCAGCGCGCTCTGAACACGATGGGTCACCACGTGTTCTTGGTTCACGATACGCGGCACCTGGCGGCTGAACCCGCCGCCGTTCTCGCTCGGCTGGCCGACGCGAGCACGTACCCTCAGTGGTGGCCAAAGCGGTTCGCTGTGCGGTTCGAAGCGCCCGATTTGGCGATTTTCACGCCGGTTCCGCTGGTGCGCGTCGCCTGGCGCATCGAAGCGGTGACCCGCTCGACGGTCAGCTACGCGTACGCTCGCGGCACGCATACCGGGCAGGGAACCTGGACGGTTGTACCGGAGGCGGACGGATGTCGAGCGGCGTTGTCGGCGACGTTGATCCCCAAGAATAACGCGGTGCGGCTGGCGTATCGGGTTCTCGACGTCCCGGCGCGTCATAACGCGGACATCGGTAGCCTGCTCGTGGCACTAGGCGAAGAGCTGGGGTGCGAGACGACCCCGTAGCCGCGAGGGTGGCGGGCTGGCGCTTGCGCGATCACGGCGCTGGTGGGACCCTGCACCGGTGGTGTGCGTAAAGAACTTGGGACAGATGCTCGTCGGGGTGGCGATCACGATGGCGCTCGCGGCATGCTCGGCGAGTGATGGCAGCGGATCGGGACTGAGCGGCGGCCCGGGCGGCGGAAACAGCGGGGCGGGTGGCACCGGTGGTACGGCCG